>JAFGLK010000237.1 GCA_016928125.1 Anaerolineae bacterium | reverse complement strand
TAGGCGCTGGCCGTGGGCAGATAGCCCACCGAACCGTCGGTGTAGCCCAGCGCCATGACGCTCGCCGCGCCACATCGCGCGCGCACGTGCAGCGCGTACTCGACAAACGCCTCGCCGCCCAGCCCAATCAGCAGCGCCTCGCCCAAACGCACGCCATGCAGAGGGCAGGGCGCGTCGCCGCCGCTCTCAGTAGGCAGGTGCAGCTCGCGCGCCACCTGGCGCAAGGGCGTAGCCCTCACGGTCTGGAGCGTGTCGAGCGCCCCGTCCACCGCCTTGGCCGTCGCCGCCCCCAGCTTGAGCACCCGCGCATAGGTGCGTTGGTCGCGATAGGGGTTCTGGTTGCCAGCACATCCCTGCAGGAATACGGCGCGCAGCTCGGGACGCATGCGCTCCAGCGTGCGCACCGCGGCGCCCATCCACTCTGAGGAGAGCACGCGGTTCTCGGCGCCCATCACCGTACCGTGGATCGGCGTGCTAAAGAGTACCACATCAGGCGCATCTTGCCGCGCCAGCCGCCAGACGGTGACCTCCGCCAGGCGCGCCCCCTCGGGGTTGACCCCCAGGGTGATCATCCCCTCCGGCGTGCGCTCGCGGCGGTTCAGACCGATGTCCAGCGGCGCGCTGCCCACTGCCAGCTCGGCCGGCTGCAGATCGCTCCACGCCGCGGCGGCCGCCTCGACGCAACCCGCGATCAGCCTCTGCACATACTGGGCCTCGTAGGTCAGCCCCGGCCGCGACGCTACCATGGGCCCGGCGTGGGTGTGGGAGGTGTTGGTCAGGATCTCCTCGGGCGCCAGGCCGGTACGGGCGCCCAGCGTCGCCTTGAGGCGCGCCACCAGATCCAGGTCCAGCGAGGCCACATCCAGCGCCAGGATCAGCAGGCGCCCGCCATCCGCCTCCAGCGCCACGGCGTTGGCCCACAGGGCGTCATAGACGTCCAGCGACAGGCCGGTGCGCGCTGCATAGCCCATCATGTGCACGTTTGCTCTGGGCGTGATCTCGGCCCTGCCGTGTCCGACGGCTAGCTGTTCCATAGCACTCGTTCTCTCCCTCACCAACTTCGTGAATCGGGCACCCGCAGCCAGCGCCCCTCTTCCAAGATCGATTGCTGGCTCACCAGGCCGGGCAGGGTCATGTCCATGGCGGCGTGCACATCCAGCCTCGGCGGGCTTCCTTGGGCGATCGCCGTGACGAAATCGGCCACCACGTGGAGATCGCCGCCGCCATGCCCCGCCTGGGCGGCGGCCGCCTCGCGCTCGCGCCACCAGGCCGGCATGAACTCGTCCTCCAACGCCTCGGGATTCAGCCAGGTCTGAGCGTCGGGCGAGCGCTCGCGGAGCCAGATGCGGCCGCGCTCCGCGCCCGTCCTGGCCGACTCGTAACAGCCATCGGTGCCCTGCAGCACATGGTTGTGCATGGCGTGGGGCCGATCCGAGAGCATATCCACGCGGATCTTGACCAGCCCGCCGCTGGCCATCTTGCAGAGCATCACGCAGCTGTCCTCGTTCTCGTACAGCGCGCCGCGCGGATCGCGATAGTGATGGCCACTGCCCGCGCAGGCCACCGCCACCACCCGGTCGCGGGGCATCCATTGCAGCACCGGCCCCAGGCTGTGGGTGCCGTACGTCACGCCGTTGATGCCCGTCTGCCAGGTGCGCCGCCAGCGGGTGATCTCGTTCAGCCCCTTGAGCTCGTGCAGATACTCGCCCTCGGCATAGTAGGTCGCCCCGAACAGCCCCTGGCGCACCAGCTCGCGCACCAGGATGTTGGGCCGGGCGTAGATATAGTTCTCGGCCATCATATAGATCGCCTGGCTCTTGCGGCAGGCCTGCACCAGCGCGCGGCACTCCTCAATCGAGACGCCCGCCGGCACCTCGCTCAACACGTGCAGGCCGCGCTCCAGCGCCAGGATCGCCTGGGGCACGTGCAGCGGCATAGGCGTGCCGATCAGCACGGCGTCGAGTGTGGCGCGCTCCAGCATCTCGCCATAGTCGGCATAGGCCTCGGCCGCGCCCAGCCGCTCCTGCGTCGCGGGCAGCTCCTCGCGGTTGATGTCGCAGGCCGCCTGGATGCGGACGCCTTTGAGCGCGTCGAACACGCGCTTGAACGAGCCGCCGCGGCCGCAGGCGCCCACGATCCCCATGCGCACTTCCCGGCTTGAGCCCACGTCCAGCACACCCATCGCGCCTCCCTCCTCGTCGCCTCCGCTACGGACGCAGCCCCAGCGCCCGCAGATGCGAGCTGATCAGGTCGTAGGCCACCTGGGTCTTGTCAGCCGGCATCCAGCTGAACGTCTCCACCGAGACGAATTGCCCATAGTCCACCTCGGCCAGCGCCGTGGCGAAGTCGTCAAAGGGCAGCTCGTCGCCCTCGGCCCCCGGCGGGACAAAGCGGTTGAACGGATACTTGCCCACCACGCCCTTCTGGTGGCAGTGCACGACATAGGGCCCCACGCGATGTACCGCCTGCTTCACGTCGGCGCCCAGGATGCAAAAGTTGGTGATGTCGCACAGCACCTTGACCCGGGGCGAGCCCACCGCGTCGATCAGCCGCAGGCACTTGTCGGGCGAGTCGATGATCTGCCCCTCGTGATTGTGGATCGCCAGGTTCACCCCGCGCTCCTCGGCATAGGGGGCCAGGTCCTTGAGCACCGCGATCAGGACCTCCCACGCCTGACGGTCGCCCTCGGGCAGCCAGCCGGGCAGGAAATTGACGTTGGCCGAGCCCAAGGCCACGGCGATGTCCACCAGCAAGCTCCAGCGGCGCACCGCCTCGTCGTGATCCTGCTGGCCGAAATTGGCCATGGCCGGCTGGGTGTAGGGGTTGATGGCCGCCACCTGGAGTCCTGCCTGCGAGAGCAGCGCCCCGGTCTGCTCGAGCTGGGGCGCCAGCGGATCGCCGGTGCGGATGTGGGCCTCCGGGCCGCACACGATCTCGATGCCATCGTACCCGATCCCGGCCAGATGCTCGATCACCCAGGGCAGGGGCTTGTCCGCCAGCCCGCCCGAATGGTACGAAATCCCGATCACACGTCACTCTCCCTCTGTAGGATTCGATCCCGCGCGCCTTCACTAGCTCAGGCCCAACTCCAACAGCCTGGTCTCGTCGCCCAGATACACGCCCTGGGCTAGCAGTTCACGCTGAAGCTGGCTCACCTCCAGATGGCGGGGCAGCACATCCATGCGCGCCGCCGCCGCGCAGCCCGAGACCCCCGCGCCGCAAACGAGCACCTCCACGCTGTCGAGCACCTCGATCTGTTGGCTCGGCTCGGTCACATACACACGATCGCCTCCTGGCACCCATGGAGAAGCCGACCTGCGGACTGGGGCTCTCCAGACCGCTACAGCTTGATCCGCGAGCGGAACTCGGGCACGCCGCCCACGCCCAGGTCGCGCACCCGATAGAGCGCGCCGGCACCCTCGCCCTCCTGGGGCTTGTTGTGACCGCCTGCGGTGGTCACATACAGGTCGGCATAGTCCTCGCCGCCAAAGGTCGGGCAGGAGACTTTCTTCGCCGGGAAGCTGATCCGCGCCACCTCGCTGCCATCGGGCGCAAAGCGCACCAGACAGCCGCCATCCCAGCGCGCCGACCAGACATAGCCCTCAGCATCCACAGTCATCCCGTCGGGAATGCCCTGGCCCTCTGGCGTCTGCACAAAGACCCTCTGGTTGGTGATGGCGCCTGTGGCGCGCTCATAGTCGAACAGGTAGATCTTGCGCACCATCGAGTCGGTGTAGTACATCTGAGACAGATCGGGCGTGAAGCCCATCCCGTTGGAGCAGGTGATGTCCTCGAGCACGAGGGTCAGGCTGCCGTCCAGTTCCAGGCGATAGAGCCGTCCCAGCCGGTCCTTGGTGGGCATGGTGCCGCAGAACACGCGCCCTTCGGGGTCGGCGATCACGTCGTTGAAACGTGACTCGCGCTCATCGGGGATCTCGGCCACGATGGTGTCCACGATGCCGTCCTTCCAGACGCGCACCGAGCCCTTGTCCCCGAACATGAGCAGCGTGCCGTCCGCCTGCACGGTGATCCCGCCCACAGACGCGCCCTCGTAGCAGGGCTCATGCTGGCCGCTGGCCGGATCGTACCAGAACATGCGCCCCTTGGGGATGTCCAGCCAATAGAGACGCTTTTCGTCCGGGTGCCACAGCGGCCCCTCGCCCGTGAGGCAGGCATAGTCGGCGATCATCTCGATCTGCATGGTGAACCCTCCAGATGTGTGTGCTTGGCGAACGCGCGTCGTGACAGGTGGCGCGGTCTGACGGTCGCGCCGCATTCAGTCCAGATCGATCGGGTACTGGCCGTACTTGTGCACGGCCTCGGTCAGGGCGCGCACGTTGTCGGGCAGCAGATACCCGGCCAGGCTGTTGCCGCTCGTGACCACATAGCCACCGCCTGGGGCCACGTCTCGGATCAGCCCGCGCACCTCCTCGTCCACAGCCTGCGCTGGCCCCATGCCCAGCAGGTTCAGGTCCACGTTGCCCAGGAGGCAGATCCGATCCCCATAGTCGCGCTTGAGCGCGCGGACGTCCACCGCGTTTTTCTCCAGGGGGTGCAGCCCTGCGATGCCCAGGCTCAGCAGATCATCCAGCAAAGGCAACACGTTGCCGTCGCTGTGGATCACCCAGGGCAGCGTGATATGCTCGGCCACCCGCCGAAAGCGCGGCAGGACCAGCTCGTGAAACACGCGCGGCGAGAAGAGGGGCGCGCTGTTGAAGGCCATATCGTCCGTGGAGATAAAGACGTCGAATCCCATCTTGCAGACCCGCTCGGCCACCGCCGCCTGCCAGTCGCAGTAGAGGTCGAGCAGCGTCTCGACCAGGCCGAGGTTCTCGTACAGCGCGACGCTAAAGCCCTCGATGCCCATGCTCAGCATGGTGGGAAAGATGCCGATGCGCGTCACGAAAAAGAGCGCATAATCGCCCTTGTTCCGGCAAAAGGACTCGGCCTCTGTATAGAGCGCGTCGTCGTAGGGGTCGGGCAGCTCGACCATAGCCAGGTCGGCTTCGCTCTGGATCAGGCCGCGGCCGTAGAAGAGACGTCCATCCAAGCCCGGCACCTTTTCCGTATACACCGGCGCGCGCAGCACGTAGCTGAGGTTGTCGAGCTTGAGGGCCGCCGCGACGGCTCTGGCCTCCTCGACCGTATAGGCGTTGGTCTCCTTGTTCGCCCGCTGGTTCCTGGCTTCGCCCTCCTGCCAGCCGAGCAGTTGCCGCGCCAGGGCGCGATCCACGCTCAGCTCGCAATAGGGCACCCGATCCGGCTCCCCACGCCGCAGCGCGGTCATGACCCGCTCTCGTGAGTTCATCGCCTCCCCTTTTGAGGCTGCAACAGCCTGTGTCTGACGGCGTTCAGCCCGCGATGTGGTCCGCCAGCGCCGCCTCGTCGATCTCGAT
>JAFGLK010000236.1 GCA_016928125.1 Anaerolineae bacterium | reverse complement strand
CGACGGTTGGCGCTCCTGTTGCGCTGGGCCAGCCTGCAGGCGCTCGCCCTGCTCGCCTATGTCCCCTGGCTGATCGTGTCGTGGGGCTCACTCGCCCGCTGGCCGGCGGTCAGTGCGCCGCTGGCGCTCGGCGACCTGCTCACGGAGGTCGCTCGCGTGTTCGCGCTCGGCGTGACCGTGAGCATAAGGCCGCGCACCACGTGGCTGGGCATCGGCATCTCAGCGCTCATCCTGCCCTCGCTGGTCTGGCTGTGGCGCAGTAGGGGGCGCCCTGGTGAGGGCTTCCGGAGGCTGTCCTTACTGCTCTATTGCCTGGTGCCGGTGGCGCTCATGTATCTCTTCTCGCTGAGCCGCCCCATGTACAAGCCCAAGTTCCTCTTGCTGGCCACGCCAGCCTACCACATCCTGCAAGCCGCCGGCATCCTCACCCTTGTGTTGGCGCTTGAGCGCTTCAGGCGCCGCTGGCCAGCGCTGATTCTGGGCCTGGTCCTGGTGGGAGGCGTATGCGCCGGCTCGTGCTATTCCTTATCGCACCTGTACTCGGATCCGACGTACGCCCGCGACGACTATCGGGCGATCGTGAGTTATTTCAATGCCACGGCCAGGCCCGACGACGCATTGCTCATCAACGCCCCCTCCCAGGTCGAGACCGTGGACTATTACTATCACGGGCCATGGCCAGAATACCCTTTGCCTCGCCAGCGACCCCTGGACGAGGAGCAGACCCGCGCTGAGCTGGAGCGCATCGTCGCCCGACATGACCGGCTATATGCGATTCTTTGGGCCACAGACGAGAGCGATCCCACCGGGTTCATCGAGCATTGGCTGGATGCGCACTGTTTCAAGGCGATGGATAGCTGGTTCGGCAACTTGAGATTGGTGGTGTATAGCGTGCCACGCGCGGCCGCCCAGGATGTGGAGCATCCTGTCGAGGCCATCTTGGGAGATCAGGTGCGGCTATGCGGTTACACATTGCTCACGCCCCAACCGCAGGCGGGGGATATCGTGCAGCTGACCTTGTTCTGGGAGGCCCTGGTTCCCATCGAGCGGCGGTTCAAGGTTTTTGCTCACCTCGTCGATGAGCGCGGCCAGATCGTAGGGCAGCGCGATAGCGAGCCCGTGGGTGGGGGGCGGCCTACGACGAGTTGGTCGGTGGGCGAGTGGGTGCGCGACAATTATGGTCTGGCTCTGCCGCCCGGAACGCCGCCGGGCATCTATCTGCTACGCGTCGGGATGTACGGTCTCGAGGATGGTCAGCGCCTGGCCCTCACCCCCGGCGATGACGTCACCGCGGATGGCACCGCGCTCGATCTGGCCCACGTAGCGGTCCGCAGGGCCGATGTGCAGCCGCCGCTTGCCGCACTCGACCTCGACGTGGCCCACGATGTGTCGTGGGATGGGCTCCGTCTGGTGGGCCACAGCCTCCATCGACTGGGGCACGAGCATGAGGCCAAGCTCAGCTTGCACCCAGGCGACATGGCCAAGCTAATCCTCTTCTGGCAGGCCGATGCAGAGGACGCGGGCGAGGGGGCGGCCCAGGAGTCTTTCGTGCTTGAGTTGGTAGACGCGAAACGGGCCGTGGTATGGCAGCAGGATGTGGTGATCGCGGGCGGAACCTACCCCTACGACCTCTGGCGCGAGGGCGAGGTGGTGCGTGACATTCACTCGCTGCACCTGCCGGGGCATCTGGCGCCAGCGACCTATCGGCTGGTGTTGCGCCCCAGCCATCTCGGCACGGGCTACACCTTCGCACGTATCGCACTGGAATCCTGAGCGCACAGCCGCTTCTGGTCCGCCCTGAAGAGAAAAAGAAGAGGCGCGCAGCCCTCGGGGGGGAGAAAGCTGCGCGCCTGGGATGTGGGGGGATTTGGCTAGATCAGGCGGCGCTTGTGCGCCGCGGTCGTCAGGCCATGACGGCCACAGGGAAGGCCATCGGCCTGCTGCGCAAAATGTGAGACGCCGTCTCCCGAACCATCCACTGATGCAGCTGGCTCGCGAACTCTTGCAGTGTGTCGGCCTCAACCGACATGACGGCGGCCACCTCCTCAGAGCTCAAATCGAATTCAGCCAAGACGCCGAACGACCTGGCCAAGAGGCTGCGACGAAAGCCAGAATCGATAAGCGCTGTGCCAACAACAGCCTGCAACCTCTCATAAGCCATGCTCATACTCCTTACGACACCTACAATCTTGAAACAAAGATGTCCATTTCAATCAGCCATCAGGTCGCTGAGTGACAGCCTGCCGCTTCATCGTGCGTTGGAACAGGATGAATACTCCCAACGCCAGGGCGATGTCACCAAGGCTCACAAGAGTACGGAATAGGAAAGAGACCACGATCACGTCACTCAGTATCCACAAGCGGGTTTCACCTCGCGAGAGCACCAGGTTCTTCCAACCCATCACCCTCGCGCCCGCATCCGTCTCCCACACCAGATGATCGAGTTGGGCTGCCTCCAAGGCCTCCATGGTGACCGGCATCCAACCACCATTGGCCAGCATGACGGTCAGGTTCAGTGCCAGGCCCAGGCCGATGAGTGGCATCCCCGGAAGCCGATAATTGGCGACCACCACCAGCAGAAGCAGCAGATGCGACCCGAGCAGCAGAGCAATTCGAAATCTGACCGGCATCAGCCGATCGGGAAGCAGCCTCCCGGTGAGCAAAATCTGCATACCCAGGGCCACAAGGGCCAGCCAACCATAGCGGAATGAGATCTCAGCCAGCCGCTCAAGCCGGCCTCCCCGCAGCAACGCGATCAGGAGCGATAGCACCACCGCTATCAGCAGAATCATACGCTGGCCGCCCCCCTGCTGTGCCGCAGAGCGTTCCTCTGATCCGGGACGTTTCGATTGTTAAGGGCCCTCTCGGCTACCTCAGCGACCGTGGGGCACCGGGGCGCCACTGGCCACGACCAAAGCCGCGATCGAGAGCACGATGTACAAAATCGAGTAGTAAGCCTTTTTCATGTCCCCCCCTGACCCCGAACGCTCAACGTGCCCCTATGATATCAGAGGGTTCTCACGAAAAACTCACGGCGGGTGCGGATTCCGTGCATGAAAAAAGCGCGCATCGCGGGATCTGCGACGCACGCTCAGGCGAAGTGAGGAGGGATCAGTCAGGCAACGGCCCCAGATCGCCAGAGAGCAAGGTCTCGCCCAGCGCAACGGTCTCAGGGCTGGGCTCGACGCCCAGCTCTTCCTCGAGGATCTGCTGACATTCACGAAGCTGCCTGAGTGCGCCCGAGCGGTCATTGTGCTTGGCTCGACACCACATGATGCCCCGATGGGCACGCTCGTCCAGGGGATCGATGCGGAGCAAGCGCTGGTAGAGCTCCTCAGCCCGGACCAGGGCATCGGTTCTGGCCTGGTATTGGGCTTCTTTCAGGAGCAGATTGGTCATGGTGGCGGCCAGCGTCTCGCGCAGCTCAAAGCACCAGTCGAGATCGCAACTCTCTAGAAATGGGCTGCGATAGAGCGTAATGGCCTGCAGACGGGCGATGTGTGCCAGGCCGTCGCTCCCCTTGCCCAGCTCGCCCAGACCCTCAAACTCGGACACGTCGTAGCGATAGCCCGTGTCGGGATTCACGCGGTAGGCCCCATCGCGGCGTATGACAAAGTCCTTGCCGAGCGCCTGTCGCAGCCGATAGAGCGTCGAGTGGAACAGACTATTGCCACGATCGAGGCTGACCTCTGGCCAGAGCATCTCGGTGGCCCGGTCACGCGACAGGCCCTGCGGGAATGAGGCGAACAAGAAAGCCATGATGCGCGCCGAATCCGATTCCCAGCAGGTGACTGGCTCTCCATGGGTGAGCACCTGCCCGCCCTGAAGGCCCAAAAGCTCGATGGGCGCCTTGATGGTTGACACAGAGGACGGTTGCGCTGGCCCCGACACAAACAGCTCCTCGATCTCGTTACGCGGGCTGACCCAGAGGGTGGTCATGGGTGGCTGGTCATCCTGGATCTGGTCCTCTGCGTAACGTAGCAGATCCAACATGGCAGGACCTTCGGCCACGATAAACTGGTGAGATCCCAGCGCCCTCACCAGACGGGCCACCTCTCGCAAGTGTGCCCGGGTCGCCTGCTCATGTCTTTCCGTGTGCGCCAGGCGGGCCAACTGGAGGCGCGCACGGGCAGCCTCTCGCTCTGAGCCGATCCCTGTGAATAGATCCAGAGCCAGCGACAAGCGCGTGTAGGCCGTCTCGAGTGAGCCTTGCTGCGCAGCAACAGCGCCCAAAGCAAGTTGGCACAGTCCTGCCTCCTGGGCCATCTCTTGCGCATCGATCTGGTCTGCTGCCTCAACCAGGAGTTGCTGAGCATGCCCCAGATCGCCCTGCAGGCGATAGGTATCTCCGGTAGCGATCAGAAGATAGATGAGCAGATGCGCCAGTTTGGCCTCGGCGGCGATCTCCTGAGCCGCTGCGTAGCTTTCGTGGGCCTTGATGCATTGGCCCACGTCACGATAGAGATCGCCCAGGTTGATCAGCGCATAGGCCTCCAGGCGCGCGTCGGCGGACAGCCGCGCTTTGGTGAGGCTCTCCTGCAAACGGCTTTCCGCCTCCACATACTGGCCCAGGTATTGGTGCACCAAGCCGAGGCCCTGCAGGGTCATCGAGAGGGTGCTCGCGTTGCCGAGCTTGCGCCAGTAGAGCAGGGCGCGATGGAAATGCTGACGCGCTGTCATCAACTGCCCTTGGGAGAGCTGGGCCACGCCGATCTCATGCGTGATATAGGCCGCATTGATATCGTCTCCAACAGCCTCGGCGATCTCCAAAGCCCTGGCCATCTCCTCGAGCCCCTGGGCGTGATGGCCCTGCAGGTCATGACAGATGCCGATGTGCCGCAGCGCGTACATCGCGGTGCGCGAGTCGCGGTCGCCGACCATTGCCAAGGCCCTCTGGCAGATCTCGATCGCCTCGCGAAAGCGGCCCTGGAAGCGCTCCACGATGGCGCGTTCGATGAGGGCGCGCGCCGCCTCGATCTCGTCGCCCAGGGTCATGTAGGCATCATAGGCCTGGCCGAGAAGCCGCAGCGCCTCGCCCGGGTCGCCCATATCGGCGAATAGCCTGCCGCGATAGAACAACAGGCGTGGATGCTCGTCACGTATCGCCTTTGGAATGGCCTCCAGCCATTCCCTGGCCATCTCCCACTGCCCGGCCTCAACCGTGTCCTTGATCACGATCTCGAGCGCCTTGGCCGCCTCGCCGTAAGCCTCCGCCGAGAGATAACTCTCGATCGCCTGCGGCCAGTGACCGTGGTGAATCATCAACTCGGCCTGTTTGAGTCGCAGGCGTCGATACGCTTCGCGATCCTCCTGCTGGAACCTGGCGATCAGGAACTCGCGAAAGAGCTGATGGTACTGATAGAGCGTCTCGGCCGCATCGAGACGGAAGGTGAAGAGGCTCGCGCTCGCGATGTCGCGCAAAAGCTGAGCCGAGTTGTTCAAATCCAGCAAGGCGTCACACAGAGGCGGGCTCATCTCGTTCAGGAGGGCGCTGCCCATCAGAAAGCGCCGGATCTCAGGGGGCTGCGTTGCGAGGATCTCTGTGGCCATGTACTCGAACACGCCTGGCGTCTCGCCCGTGAGGTAGAGCAGATCATGGGCCGCACCGGTCCAGTTCGTCCGGGCTGCCAGCAGCACCCCCGTGATCCAGCCTTCCGAGCGCTCAGCTAGCAGCGCGATCTGATCTGCGCTGAGATCCTCTCGCCCGATCTTCCGCAACAATTGGGCGATCTCATCGTCGGTGAAGCGCAGATGCTCAGCGCCCAGGCCTTGCATCTCGAGGCGAGCGACCAGACGGGTCAGATTCAGGTGTCGGGGAATCCCACGTGAGGCCAGAATGATGTGGCAATGCTCGGGCAGATAAAGGAGCAGACCATCGAGGAGCGCATTGACCGACGGGCTCTCAAGCACCTGGTGATAGTCATCCAGGATCAACACGAAATACTGACCGGTGTTCTCCTCGATCTCATTGAGCAAGAGACGCACAAAAGGCTCCACAGCTTCAGGGGGACCTGAATAGCTGCGCAGGGCCTCGAGCACCTTCTTGCCGAACTGTGGAAAGCATTGCTGGAAGGAGGCCACCAGATACTCGATAAAGGTAAAGACATGCGCATCGTTGTGATCCAGGCTATACCAACAGACAGGCAGCTCTGTATCGTGCGCGAAATCAATCAGAAGCGAGGTCTTGCCATAGCCCGCCGCCGCGGAAACGAGGATCAGCTTGTGGTGGATGTTGTTGTGCAGAAAGCTGACCAGGCGCTCCCGCCGCAGCAGCGTAGCCTGCCGACGCGGACGCCGCACTTTGGTCGTGATGATCGGAAATCCTGGGAATCCGCTGCTCATGAGAGGCACACACCCGATGAGGAACCCATCACCCGAGTCGACGAATGGCATTCTAGCACCGATAACACCCCATGTAAAGACGAAGATGCGCCCCAATCTGATACGTCTTGGACGAGATGACTTGCGATGTATGCGGCCCTGTGGACATGGCCTGAGGGCCGGCATACAATCGAGGCCATGGGTTTTGCCAGAAAGGAGGTCTCGCGCATGGCAAACAATTCGGCAAACATCCGCATCGATCCGACCGCGGACATCCACCCCAGCGTGATCCTGGAGGGCGACATCACGATCGGCGCGTTCACCAAAATCGATGCGGGCACCGTGATCAGCGGTCGCGTGACCATCGGACACCACGCGCTCGTGCGCTGCAATGTGGTCATTCGGGGCACCAACACGATCGGCAACTACACCCATATCTACGATTCGGTGTGCATCGAAGGCGGTCGCCCTGCTCTGTCCGGCTCATCCACAGCCGCTGTGCCCGATCGCTCCATCATCGGCGACGAATGCTGGGTGAATCATGGCGCCACGATGCACGGCACCCAGATCGGGGATCGGGGGGCGGTGGGGCTGAATGCCTGCTGCGATTACAACACGCGCATCGGGGAGGGGGCGGTCCTGGCGAATGGCAGCGCGACCCATATCGATCAGATCATCCCCGACGGCGCTTTTGCCCAAGGAGTGCCCGCTCAGGTCGTCCAGGAGCAGATCACGGATGGCGACCGCAGGGCCTATTTCGGGCTCGTGCCAGCGCAGTGGGCGCGCTACCAAGGCGATATGATCGAGGCTCAGATCCGCAAGGCCAGGGGCCTCTGAGCGGCCACGGCCAACCTGATGGTGAGCCGTGCCGTCGAATCGCGCACGGCGGCTGCAGATCGGGTATAATAGGTGTAGCGACATCTGCCTGTTGCAAGGCCTGGGCTTCTTCACGAGACTGCGTGCGTTTTCTGTTCCGCTAGATGAAGCGACAGCCGGGCCTGGGCCATACGTCGGTCAGCGTCAGACGACACGGGCGGCTTTGGGAGGCGATGGACCATGCCCACAGAGATCGAATCCCGCTATCTCATCCCAGATCGCTTGCTTTTTGATCGTTTGAGGCGTCTGGAGGCCTTGGGGTCCTTTGTCTTGCAGCGCGTGGGCAAGGTCGTGGTTGCTGACGACTATCTGGACACACGCGACCAGGCGCTCTTGCAGCAAGCCTGGGCCTGTCGCCTGCGCTCCGAGGGGGGTGTCTGGCTGGCGACGCTCAAGGGGCCAGCTCGCGTGGTGGGCTCTATCGTCCACCGGCCGGAATACGAGATCACCCTTCCGCGTCGTACGGAGGATGTGGCGAGTTGGCCGCGGGGCGAGCTGCGCAGGAATCTGGCTGCCCTGACGGGCGGACGGCGCCTGCGACGGTTGGTATCGATCCAGCAGGCGCGGCACAAGCATCTGTTGTTGGACGAAGGGCGTCCTGTGGCCGAGCTATCGCTGGACGTGGTGCGCACCCTGTCGGATGGGCTGGATCACACGAGTTTCATGTTGGAATGCGAATTGCTGGAGAGCGGCCAGGTCGCAGACCTGGAGCGGTTGGATCAGGTGCTATTGGACGATTTCGGGCTCGTGCCCGAGTCTCGCAGCAAGCTCCGGCGTGCGCTGGACCTGATCGAAGGCAGTGGCCCCTCCGATGACGAGCTCCTCGCACAGGCCCGTTCCAGCAGCGTCGATAGGATCGTGGCGCGTTATGGCATCGATCGGGTGCGGGCGCAGCAGGTTGCCCAGAGGGCCGTGCAGCTCTTTGACCTGCTGCAGGAAATCCACGGATTGGGGCAGGCTCAACGCCCGTTGCTCCACACAGCCGCCGTGTTGCATAACCTGGGCGGCCGGGCCCGCCGACGATCCTCTCATGAGGCACGTCGCGACGTACTCCTGCGCCTCTCGATCGAAGAGTTGGACGCCGTCCAGCAGCGCACCGTGGCGGCCGCGGCCTACCTCCATCGCCGCAAGATCACCCCGGCGCGCATCACCCAGGTTATCCCTGACGATTGGCCCTTGGACCAGAGCCGAGAGACGTTGACCATCGCCGCCCTGGTCCGGCTGGCCGCCGCATTGGATGACGACAGTCCGCCCAGGACCGAGATCCATGAAGCGTCCTCCATGGATGAGACGGTGCGCATCGTCCTCTCGGGGCCCCTATCCGCCAAGCACGCTCAGCGCGCTCAGAGGCGGTCCGATCTGTGGGAGATGCTCTATCCGGTGCGGCTGGCGTGGGGCTCGCTGCAAGAGGACGGCGGCGTGGCCCTGGCCAAGAAGGCCCAAAGCGGCCTGGGCATTCAGCCCTGGGACTCGATGCAGGAGGCGGCGCGCAAGGTGCTCCGCTTTCACTTTCAGCGCATGCTCGACCACGAGGCGGGGACGCGCCTGGGCGAGGACCCCGAGGAATTGCACGACATGCGCGTCGCGACGCGACGCATGCGTTCGGCGCTGGGCCTGTTCGGCCCCTATCTCACCGGGGCGCTTGTGACGCGTGTCAGTGACCTGTTGCGGCAGGCAGGGCGCTTGCTGGGCGACGTGCGCGACATGGATGTGGCTCTGGCGCGTGCGCAGGCCTTCGCGGATAGATCGCCAGATGGGGAGAAGGTCGATCTCGAACCATTGCTCAGACGTTGGCGCGCCCAGCGCGAGCGGTCGCGTCGACGCATGCTGCGCTATCTGGATGGGCGAACGTATAGGCGCCTGGTTCAGGCCATGCGTGAGCTGCTCGATGAACTGGTGACACCCGAGGGCTGGGCCTCGGAGGAAAGGGCGGTAAGCCAGGTTGCACCCCGTTTCCTGTATGTCGCCTGGCGCGTGGTGAGCGCATACGATGCGGTGCTCGAGAATGCCCCGATCGAGCTGCTGCACGCGCTGCGCATCGACAGCAAGCGTCTGCGCTACGGGCTGGAGTTCATGAGCGACGTGCTGCCGCAGGCTGTGGTGGCGCTGATCCCCGAGGTGGTCGCCTTGCAGGATCATCTGGGCGAGATGCACGATGCCGCTGTGGCCGTCGAGATGCTCGATGCCTTTCTCGAGCGGCGCGCAAGCGGGCGCTACCCTGGGGTCAAAGCCTACCGAGAGGCCTGTGAGGACGAGATGAATCGTCGCCTGGAGACCTTCCCCGAGTTGTGGTGTGACTTCTCCAGGCAGCAGGTGCGCAAGACCTTCAGAGCACTGGCCCGGCTGCGGCTGTAAGAGAGCCCATTCCCATGGCGTGGTTGAGGTCGGATGGGCCAGCGCTCAACTATGCCATGGGTTCCCATCCCAGGCACATCCCAGCCAGAAGCGGCCCAGAGCAGGCACAGGAGGTATCTCATGATCGTTGATGTTCACGTGCATACGCCCACGCAGCTGGAGACCCAGTCCGAGGCGCTGCTCAGCGCGCCAGGCTATCGCGCCGACAAGCAATACAAACGGAACATCGGCTGGGCCGAATTCCAGGCCGCCATGGCCCCCGTGGACAAGCTGGTCCTGCTGGGCCTGGCCTCTGGTGCGCATACGCCCAACGACGATATCGCGCGCTGGGCCGCCATGTGGCCGGAGAAGATCGTGCCTTTTTGCTCGGTGGACCCCAACCATGCCGGAGCGATGGATGAGCTGGTGCGCGCGGTGGAGGATCTGGGGATGAAGGGCGTCAAGCTCAGCCCGCACTACATGGATCATGATCCCATGGACCCACGTGCCCTGGCGATCTATAGCTATGCGGAGCGTCGTGGCCTGCCGGTCGCTTTCCATCAAGCCACCTCGCCCCGACGAACGGCGCCGCTGCGCTATGCTCATCCCATGGCGCTGGACGAAGTCGCTACGGCGTTCCCCGAGTTGCGCGTCGTGGTGGCGCATTTCGGCCATCCCTGGCAGCCCGATACCATCGCCTTGATCCGCAAGCATCCCCATGTCTACACCGACATCTCGGCCCAGTTCTACCGCCCGTGGCAGTTCTACAATGCGCTGGTGCTCTGCATGGAGTACGCGCAGCTGCACAAGGTCTTCTTCGGCACTGACTTTCCAGTCACCACACCCCAGGAGACGCTGGATAGCTTGCGCAGCGTGAACGCCATCGTCGAGGGCACGCGTCTGCCGCGCATTCCCAGAGACGAGATCGAGGGGATCATCCAGCGGGATGCCTTGGGCTTGCTGGGCCTCGCATAGCGCCGCCCGCCTCGCGCGTCGGTGGATGGCCACAAACCCGCCTGATCGCGCGCGATCCGTCGCGCGCGATTCTGTCCCGTTTGCCTCTGCGGGCCGATTGCACTATGCTATGGGATGCGGGCATAGAACATTTTTTCTATGCCTACGCGCACTGCTGCATGATACCGGCCACGTGTCACCGCCGCTCACCCATGCCGGGAATCCGATCCCAGACCGTCCGGCTCGGTCTGTGACATCGCCTCAGGAGCTGTCCATGTCCGACGCACTTGGCTCTTTTCTGCCCGCCACGCGTGCCTGGTTCGGCCGGCGCTACGGAGAGCCGACCCCGCCTCAGGCGCTCGGTTGGCCTGCTATCCAGCGGCGAGAGCACACCTTGATCCTCTCGCCCACCGGCTCGGGCAAGACGCTGGCGGCGTTTTTGTGGGGTATCGACCGCATCTATCGCGACCTGGCCGCTGCCCCCGAATTGAGCGGCGTGCAGCTGCTGTACGTGTCGCCCCTCAAGGCGCTCAACAACGACATCGCCCGCAACCTGCGCGAGCCGCTGCGCGGCATCCGGGCCACGTCCCGCGAGCTAGGAGCCGAGCTGCCCCCGCTCCATACGGCTGTGCGCACCGGCGATACGCCCCAATCGGCGCGGCGGCGCATGGTCACGCAGCCGCCACACATCCTGATCACCACGCCCGAGTCGCTCTATCTGAT
>JAFGLK010000235.1 GCA_016928125.1 Anaerolineae bacterium | reverse complement strand
TCCCGAGGATCCGCGCCAGGTCGTGTTCACCGTCTTGCCGGGCCACGGCACAGTGATCGTCGAAAAGTGGGTCCCGGGCAAGCTTCCACTCCAGACCATCTGGGAATACCTCGACCGCGGCTATCTGCAGATCGACAACCGCGTGCCCCAGGGTCCCATGCGCTTTGGGCCTGACGAGGACGGAATCATGCACCTTCGGCCCGACCCGGTCACTGAGCTTCTCTCGAGGGTTTCGGCTGAGGGGGCCCCGCAAGGCTGAGCCATCTGCCATGCACGCGCCGCGTCATGGGGCCTAGTAGCGCGCGGCGATGGGCATGCGCCGCCCCACCCCGAACGCCTTGGTGGTCACCCTGAGCCCGGGCGCAGCCTGCCGCCGCTTGTACTCATTCCGGTTCACGGTGCGCACCACCCAACGCACGGTGGCCTCTTCATACCCCTCGGCCGCGATCTGCTCCACCGACCAGCCCTCTTCCACATAGTACTGCAGAATGGCGTCGAGAATCGGATAGGGCGGCAACGTATCCTGATCCACCTGATCGGGCTTGAGCTCGGCCGAGGGCGGCTTGTCGATGCTCGCCTGGGGTACCACCTCCCCCTGCCCCGACTCGCGGGCCACGCGGTTCATATAGTGAGCCAGCTCGTAGACCATCATCTTGGGCACGTCCGAGATCACCGCCAGGCCCCCGCTCATGTCTCCGTAGAGGGTGCAGTAGCCCACCGCCAGCTCGCTCTTGTTCCCTGTAGACAGCACCAAATGGCCGAACTTGTTCGATAGCGCCATCAGGATGTTTCCCCGGATGCGGGCCTGTATGTTCTCCTCGGCCACGTTCGGCTCGGCGCCGGAAAAGGGCTCCGCCAGCGTCTGCAGGTAGGCGTTGTGGATCTCCGTGATGCCGATCACTCGAAAGGCAATCCCCAGATTGGCGGCCAGCTGGCGCGCGTCCGCGATGCTCCCTGGCGACGAGTATGGCGAGGGCATGGAGACGCCCAGCACATTCTCGGGCCCCAAGGCACGCGCCGCCAGGACGCACGTCACGGCCGAGTCGATGCCCCCCGAGAGGCCGATCACAGCCTTGGCAAAGCCGCACTTGTGCATATAGTCGCGCAGGCCCAGCACCAGCGCGTCGTGCACCGAGGCGATCTCCTCCTGTGGCTGATAGGCGCTCTGTGAGCCCGAGTCGGTCGTGTCGAGCGTGCGCATCTCCTGGCCAAAAGCGGCCAGCACCGCCACCGGGCGCCCAAGCTTATCGAGCACAAAGCTGCGCCCATCGAAGACCAACTCGTCGTTGCCCCCGACCTGGTTGACGTACACAAAGGGCAGGCCATAGCGACGGGCGTGCTGGGCCACCAACTGGTAGCGCGCCCGCTCCTTGCCTACATTGAATGGTGAGGCCGAGATGTTGATCAACAGCGTCGCGCCCTGGCTCGCCAGCTCTTGCACCGGGTCACAGTCGTACAGCTGGCGCCTGGCCCAGAATCCCGGCTCCGTCCAGGCATCCTCGCAGATGTGCAGCCCCAACACCTCTCCCTTGAACGGCACAGGGCGCACTTGCGGCGCCGGCTCGAAGTAGCGCGCCTCATCGAACACGTCATAGGTGGGAAGCAGCGTCTTGTGGGCCTCAGCCAGGATCTCCCCGTCGCAGACCAGCACGGCCGCGTTGAAGAGCGGCTTGCCGTTCGTGCGCCCGGTGGGTCGCGGCGCGCCGAACAGGATTCCCGTGCCTGGATGGCGCCGCGATAGCTCGCGCACCTGCTGCACCCCTTCTCTCACCCTGGCCAGGAACCAGTCGCGCTCTAGCAGATCCCTGGGAGGGTAGCCGGTGAGGAACATCTCCGGCACAACCAGCAGATCCGGCCGCTCGGCCGCCGCGTCTCGGAGCGCTTGAGCCAGCCTGGCCACATTGCCCGTGACATCGCCCACCACCGGATCGAACTGCGCCATCGTGATTCGCATGGCCATCCTCCCTCGTCAGACTCGGCCCAACTTGTCAGCCGCCTGTTGATAGATGCGATAGGTGGCCGCGTTGTAGCAGACCATCAGCACGCGCTCGAGCGTCGTAGGCTGGGCCAGGAATGCCCCCACCTCGCGTAGCGCGATTCGCGCGGCACGCTCTGCGGGGAAGCCAAAGATCCCTGTGCTGATGGCCGGGAAAGCAATGCTGGCCAGCCCCCGCTCCTGCGCCAGCGCGAGGCTGTTCCGATAGCAGCGGGCCAACAGCTCGTCCTCGTCGTGCGCCCCGCCTCGCCACACTGGCCCCACCGTGTGGATCACATGCTTGGCTGGCAGATCGTATCCCCCAGTCAGCTTGGCCTCGCCCGTGGCGCAGCCTCCCAGGGTGGCGCATTCCGCCAGCAGGCGCGGACCTGCCGCACGGTGGATCGCACCATCCACGCCGCCGCCGCCCAATAGCGTCCGGTTGGCGGCATTCACAATGGCGTCCACAGGCAACTTGGTGATGTCGCCCTGCACGATCTCAATCCTCTCGTCCATCGTTCTCTTGCCCCCCGTCGACCTTGCGGTCTGCCTCGCCCCTACGACGGGGCCTCGCCGCCAAGCCCCACGCTGATCTCCACGGCGAGCCCTGGATCGAGAGCCAGAACCACCAGCGGCAGGCGCGGCATGGCCTTCTCATAGCGCACCGCTCGGCCATCCGGCCCCAGCGCTGCCCCGCCCAGAGCCTCGATCAGCACGCTGGCGACGGCGCTGTCATAGCCATGAAAGTGACGCATGGCCAGAGCTCCCACCTCACCTGTGGCCACACGCACCAGCTCATAGGCAGATGAGCGGCTGGCCGCCGGCGCGACCGGCAGGCCATGCGCCGCAAACCAGCCATAGTCCGCCTCGGTCAGGCGCTTGGTATCCGCAACGTTCCGCGGAGGCTCGTCCGGCACCAATGGCCGGGGCGGGCCCCACAGGCCTCCGCTCGCATAGGCCCCTACATCGCGGATGCCCACATAGCTACGCCCCATCGCCGGGAAGTGGATCAGGCCGCAGGCCATGCGTCCCAGCTCTTGATCCAGCAAGCCGAGCATGATCCCGTAGCTCGGGCGCCCGCTCAGATAGTCGTCCGTCCCATCGATGGGATCGAGGATCAGCGCGTAACGATGGCGATTTCGTCGAAACAGCGCCGCGATCTCCTCTGGACAGGCGGCGAGCTCCTCACTCTGCACCTCCAACTCGGGCGCCACGTCATAGGCCCGCAGCAGGATGATCTCCTGACACAGCCGATCGACCACCGAGACCGCGGTGCTCTGCTGGTGCAGCGAATCGGGCGCCTTGTGCTCGGCGCTCACTCGCCCCTGCAAGGCCTGAGCCACCTGCCCCGCCTGGTAGAGCGCCAGGCGCATCTGGCCAACGAATCCCCAGATATCCACTCACTCACCCCTCAACCCGCTCAACTGCCGCACCAGCGCAACACAGCGTGGCAGCATCTTGGTCAATGCGACGGTCGCCCGACCTGGGGCGATCATCTCCGTCTCGATCTCATCCGCTGAGAGCCAGGCCAGGCCTTTAGGCTCCCCAGTGGGCGCCAGGGCCGCCGGGCCATCGTACCACGCCAAGAAGTGGTGCGCATGCGCCCGAAACATCTGCTGCCCGCCCCCACGGATCGGATGAGCATGATACTCTCTCGAGTAGCCCAGATCGTACGTGGTGGCCCGCCCAAGAGCGCGAGAAGCGTCCGCTCGGGCGAGGGACAGCTCGTCTACCAGGGTCATCTCCAGGCCCAGCTCCTCGCGCAGCTCGCGAGCGCAGGCCGCCAGATAGCTCTCGGGCTGGCCTTGCACGCAACTCACGTGCCCCGCCCACGATACATCCCAGAGCGAGGGGCTGATGTACTTGGTGGGCCGGCGCCACTGCACGAGCCAGGTCTGGGTCTCAGGGCTGTAGAGCAGACCCCACACCACCCGGTGCGGCCAGCCCTCCCGCTGGATGAGGGCCTGATCGGCGCAACGGATAGGCACATCCTCTTCGCTAACGATCGGACATAGATCGGTCCCCATAGCGCCTCCCCTGCGCAAGCTCTCATTGCGATGGCATTATAGGGTCGCCCACGGCATGGTCAAACAGCCTGGCCGTCTGTGGCGACATGATTTGCAGCGAAACGGCGGCGAAGCGCTAGAAGGGATGTGGAGGTGGGGATGCTACGCGTTCAGCAGCAGGCGCAGCGCCAGCACAAGAGCGGCGGCCCAGGCCAGCGCTCGCAAGCAGCCCCCCGCCCCTGTGCCCGTCTCGTACCTCACAACCACGACCGGTGCGACGGGGCTAGACGCCGCGCCCTCCCAGAGAAGCAGGACTATCCCCAGTATGGCTAGCACCAGTACGGCGAACGGATTCATCGCCTTGGCTCCCCTCACAAGCGGGCGACAGACCTGCCGTCCGTTCGGCTTGCATAGATAGCTGCAGGCCGCTGGTTTTTTTCTCTGCAACGATTAGACGTGCGTTTTTGACGCTTCTTGACCCTGTCGCGGATTGCTTTCGTCCGAGTCCCCAGAGCACACTCGCGCATGAGCCTGTGTAGGGTGTATATTGAGAGTGTACAGCGCAGATAGCGAGAGCGGTCCCGAGGCCTTGTGAGCCGTCTGTCGAGACCGCAGTGAGAGGAGAGCCCACAATCATCTTGACGGAGGGCAGCAAAAGTGAGAAGACCGAACGTGATCCTCCTCTATACCGACCAGCAGCGTTGGGACACGATCGGCGCTGCAGGCAATCCTCACATCCATACGCCGAACCTCGACAGGCTGGCCGCCCAGGGCGCCCTGTTCGAGAGCGCTTTCTGCAACAGCCCGGTCTGCATGCCCAGTCGACACAGCCTGCTCAGTGGCCGCTACCCCTCGGCCTTGGGCTCGACCTGCAACGGCATCGAGATGCGCGAGGATGTCCTTACGCTACCCCGCGTGCTCAAGCCCTATGGCTATCACGTGGCGAACATCGGCAAGCTCCATTTCAAGAACCACTCTAACCGGGATCATCGCCAGGCGCACCCCGACTATGGTTTCGACACGCTGATCCTCTCGGACGAGCCGGGCTGCTACGATGACGCCTACATCAAGTGGGTAGCGGCTCACGACCCGAGCCAGGTGTGGAACTGCCGCTGCGCGACGCCCCCGGCTTGGGAGGGTCCGCCGGTCAACAAGCACCCGAGGAACACCCATGAGCCCTATCTCTTCGAGGGGCCAGAGGAGCTGACCCACAGCGCCTTTGTAGCCGAAGAGTCGGTGGAGTTCGTTCGGCGCCACAGGGAGGAGTCCTTTTTCCTCATCGCGGGATTCTACGCGCCTCACGCGCCACTCAACCCGCCGCGGCGCTTTGTCGAGCTGTACGACCCGGCCTCGCTGCCGCTGCCTCACATGGCCCCTGGCGAGAACACCCTCGGCCTCTCGCAGACCGAATGGCAGACCGTCAAGGCCCACTACTATGCGCTGATCAGCCACGTGGACAACCAGGTGGGTCGCATTCTTCGCGCTCTGGATGAGGCCGGGCTGGAGGAGGACACGCTCGTGATCTTCACTTCGGACCATGGCGAGCACCTGGGCGACCATGGGCGCGTGCAAAAGGGGCCACCCGGCCTGGATAGCTGCGCCCACGTGCCCCTCATCATGCGCTACCCCCACGGCATCGCGGGCGGGGAACGCCACGCCGAACTGGTGGAGCAGGTGGATCTGGCCCCCACCGTGTTGGACTGGTGTGGCGTGCAGACCCCGCCCGAGATGCAGGGCCGCTCGCTGCAGCCCCTTTTGCGCGGAAGTGCCTACGTCGCACGTCCCTCAGTCTACATCGAGCATCGCTATCCCTTCCGAGAGTCCTGGAAGACAGTGCGCACCGCAGCGCTCAAGTATTGCGCGGGGCGCGAATTCGGACGCCGCGAGGTGCAAGAGCTCCTCTTTGACCTGGCCCGCGATCCGCACGAGTTGTCCAATGTGGCTCCGGATCCTGCCTATGCCGGCGAGTTGGATGTCATGCGCGCCGAACTGGTGCGACGCTCTTTCGATGTAGAGAGCCAGTATCCTTTGCGCACTGGCCAATACTAGAGAGAGGCGACGCACCGGCCTGGTGCGTCGCCTCTCCCCTTCTCGACCCTGCCGCCCGGGTGCTAACCCGAGGCCGCCGTATCCGTCGGCCCCTGTCCGTTCGCCACCACAAAGGCGAGGGCCTGGCCATCGCTGTGCGACAGACTGATGGCCCACTCGTTCAACCCCAGGCGCTGCGCCCGGGCCAACGCTCGGCCGTGCAGCGTCACCAGGGGCTTGCCGCGCCGATCGGACAGTACCTCCATCTCGGTCCAGCCGATACCATACAGACCCGTGCCCAGCGCTTTCGAGATGGCCTCCTTGGCTGCAAAGCGCACCGCCAACTCGGGCACCCGGCCCCGGCACAGGCGCATCTCACGCTCTGTGTAGACATGCTGCAGGAAACGGTCGCCCCAGCGCTCCAGGGCGCGGCCGATGCGTGCAATCTCGAT
>JAFGLK010000234.1 GCA_016928125.1 Anaerolineae bacterium | reverse complement strand
TTGCGGATGGTGCTCAGCCGGTGGGCGATGACAAAGCTGGTGCGCCCCTCCATCAGCTTGAGCAGCGCCTCCTGGATGTGGATCTCGGTGCGCGTGTCGACACTCGACGTCGCCTCATCCAGGACCAGGATGCGCGGGTCGGCCAGGATCGCCCGGGCGATGGCCAGCAACTGGCGCTGCCCCTGGCTCAGTGTGCCGGCCCGCTCCGCCAGCGAGGTCTGGTAGCCCTCGGGCAGGTGCTCGATGAAGAGATCGGCGTTCGCCAGGCGCGCCGCCGCGACGCACTCCTCGTCCGTGGCGTCCAGCCACCCATAGCGGATGTTCTCCAGCACCGTGTCAGCGAACAGGAAGGTGTCCTGCAGGACGATCCCCAGTTGCCGGCGCAGCGTATCCTGCTTGACCTGGCGGATGTCGCACCCGTCAAGGAGGATGGCCCCCTGATCGACGTCGTAGAAGCGCGAGAGCAGGTTGACGATCGTGGTCTTGCCCGCGCCGGTCGGTCCCACCAGCGCCACCATCTGCCCGGGCTCGGCGGTCAGGCTCACCTCCTTGAGCACCGGGACGCCCGGCACATAGCCGAAATCCACGTGATCGAACACGACCTGCCCCTGCAGCGGGGGCAGGTCCACGGCCTCGGGGGCATCGGCGACCTGCGGCTTCTGATCGAGCACATCAAAGACCCGTTCCGCGCCGGCAAGGGCCGACTGGATCGAGTTGTACAGATCCGCCAGCGTGAGCAGCGGCTCGTAGAAGCGCCGGGCGTAGAGCACGAAGGTGGTGATGACGCCGACGCTCACCGCCCCCCGCAGCGCGAGCCAGCTGCCCAGCCCGGCGATGGCGACGATTGCCAGGTTGCTGAACACCATGAGCATCGGCCGCAGGAGCGTCATCAGCATCTGCGCGTGGATCGTCGTATCGCGCACGGCGACGTTGGACTGCTCGAACTCCGCCAGGGCCGCGCGCTCGCGCCGGAAGACCTGGACGACCCGCAGCCCTCCGATCGTCTCCTCCATCACCGCGTTCAGCCGCCCCAGGTTGGCCTGGACCTTCTGGAAGCCGCGACGCGTGCCCCGGCCCATACGCAGGGTGAAGATCAGCATCAGCGGCACGACGAGCAGCGCGGCGGCGGCCAGCCAGGCATTGAGCAGCACCACCACGACCACCGTGCCCACCAGCGTGAGCACGCCTGTGCTCAACTCGACGATGCTCTGCGAGAGGACGCGGTTGATGGCGTCGATATCGTTGGTCAGGCGGCTCATCACCTCCCCGGCGGGGCGCTGGTCGAAGAAGTGCAGCGAGAGGGTCTGCAGGTGCCCGAACACGTCACGCCGCAGCGCGCGCAGCACCCGCTGGGTCAGGGCCACCAGGTAGTAGCTCTGGCCATACTGCATCACCCACGCCAGCGTGTAGGTGAGAAACAGGAACGCCGTGACGCGCAGCAGGCCGGGTTGGTCGGCCCGGGCGACGAACCGGTCGATCGCCACGCCCACCAGGTAGGGCCCGAGAAGCGCCAGCGCGGTGGTCGCGACGACCAGCGCGATGACCACAACGATGAGCGCGATGTGAGGCCGCAGATAGGCGATCAGCCGCGAGAACACAACACGCGCGTCGCGTGGCTTCTCGACCCGCGGCCCCATCTGCATGCCCGGGGTCGGCATACCCGGCCCCGTCTTCGCACCCTCAGAACGTCCCTGTCCGGCCTTATCCTTTCCCATCGTGCGCGCTCCCCGTTGTGGCTCACTCATGGCGCACCCCTTCCCCCGCACCGTTGCCGAGCTGCGATTCATAGATCTCCCGGTAGATGGTACAGGCGGCCATCAGCTCGCGATGGCTCCCCTGCGCCGCGACGCGACCGCCCTCGAGGACGACGATCTGGTCCGCCCCCAGCACGCTGCTGATGCGCTGGGCGACCAGGAACGTGGTGCGCCCTTCGCCCGACGCATCAAGCGCCTCCTGGATCTTGACCTCCGTCTCCACATCGACCGAGCTCGTGCTATCGTCCAGTACCAGCAGCCGCGGCTCCAGGAGCAGGGCCCGCGCGATGGCCAGGCGCTGCTTCTGCCCCCCCGAGAGGTTGACACCGCGCTGCCCCAGAATCGTCTCGTAGCCCTCGGGGAAGCCCATCACGAAGTCGTGGGCCTGGGCCGCCCGGGCCGCCGCCACAACCTCCTCGTCGCTGGCCTCGGGCCGTCCATAGCGGATATTGTCGCGGATCGTGCCCGAGAACAGGATCGTCTCCTGTGGCACCAGGCCGATCTGCGCGCGCAGCGATTCCAGCGTGAGCGCGCGCACGTCGTGGTCGTCAAGCCTGACCTGTCCCTGGTCCACATCGTAGAAGCGCGGCAACAGGCTGATGAGCGAGCTCTTTCCCGAACCGGTGGCCCCCAGGAGCGCGACCGTCTGGCCCGGCTCAACGGCCAGGTCGATATCCTGCAGCACCGGCTCGTGTTCGTGGCCGTCGTAGGCAAACTGGACTCCCTCCAGAGCGGCCCGTCCCGACGCGCCGGGCAGGACCGTGGCGCCGCCGGTCACCGTGGGCGCCTGGTCAAGCACCTCGTAGATGCGCTGGGCCGAGGCGGCTGAGGCGG
>JAFGLK010000233.1 GCA_016928125.1 Anaerolineae bacterium | reverse complement strand
TGCCGCGGCCGTACCAGCAGCTTCACCCAGGGCCATACAGATCCCGATGCAGCGCGCTGCCGACAACGCCTCATGCGTGGTCGAGTAACACCGGCCTGCCACAAAGCAGTTCGTCAGGTCCTTCACCACGATGCAGCGATAGGGAATGTCGTACCACTGGCCAGCCGGAATCTCGGTGAACAGAGTGCCGCTGCCGGTTGGGTTGTGGATCTCGAGGCCGTCATAGGTGCGCACGATAACATCCTCATGGCGGGCGAGCCCCTCGATGTCCTCGCGGCTGAGGACATACTCGCCCAGGATGCGGCGCGATTCGCGCACGCCCAGCAGGCTAGCCGTCTCCAGGATGTGCGCGTGGGTAAAGCCGGGCAGATAGGTCCGCATAAAGTCAAACAGAAATTCGACCTGTCGGCGGCCTTCCTCGACGCCCTTGGACAAGGCCTGAGAGTCCAGCCCGGTCAGGTGGGTGATGCGCGTGCGGTTCACATGGCACTGCCCCCGGATGGGCAGCGGCACAAGGCTCACCCCGCCGCGCTGAGTCAACACGCTCCATTCCCAGTCCGTGAACTGGCGCGTCTTGGCCACCCGCTCAATCAGCCCTTTGAACCCATGCAGGCGGATGAACTTGGGCGGGTGGCCGAAAATAGCCTCGCGCACCTCGTGCGGCTCGAAATCGGCCACTTCGTCGGGGTGGGCCTCGATGTAGGCCACCAACGGCTCCAGGTCTACGCCGCCAAGGCGGAACACCAGCGTGGCCGAGGACCCATAGCTATCCTCCCCGCGCCCCAGCTCGTAGCGGGCGCCGGCGCGCGCGGCCAGGTCCCCATCGCCGGTGGCGTCGATGAACACCTTGGCGGCGATGGCCTGCCGCCCGGCCTTGTTCTCGATGATGGCGGCGCGGATGGCATCACCCTCGACGATCGCCTCCACCAGCATCGTGCCTAGCAGAACCTCGACCCCGGCTTCGCGCAGCATCTGAGACAGCACGGCCTTGGCGCCTTCGGGGTCGACCATCAGGATGGGCGGTGGATTCGGATGGCGCCTGAACTGTGGGCTGACGGGCAACGCCAGCCCCTGGCTGAGCAGCCGATCCATCATCTCGTTCACGGCTTTCGGCCAGTCAAGCAGCGCCAGCGACACGACGTTCATCAGCCCGGCCGTCATGGTGCCGCCCAGAGCGTACAACTGCTCGATCAGGATCGTCTTGGCCCCGCCTCGGGCCGCAGCCAGGGCCGCGGCCACGCCGGCGCACCCCCCTCCAGCGACGACGACGTCGGCCTCGGCGACAATAGGTACTTCCAGGGTCTCTTGGATGGTTGACAGAGAGGACAAGGTGGCAGTCATGTGATCCCCCTCGAGTGAGAAGATTCGATCGTCTTGGCGCGTAGGCGCCAAACTCGTGGCGCCACGAGATGCGCGGCACGCGGCCCATGCGGCCAGAGTTGCTTGCCATGGTCCCAGGCAGGGCGCCTGACACTTGGCTGTTGCTGCTCTCGCCATCCCGAACCCGCCCGGCGGGCTAAGGAGCCTACTTGAGTCGTTTCGACTGAGCGATGCCCCAGAAAAGAACACCCAGGCCTGCGAGAAACACCCCAATACCAACCGGTCCCGTCCAGAAGAATACCAGCCACATATTATCCATCGGGTCCTCCTGCTCTAGCTTCGAGCGTGCAGTTGACCCGCCGGGCGCCGCAGTGCCAGGCCATCCACATGGGCGGTTTCACGATCCGCCGCCTGGCCTCCACACTCGAGCCAAACCGGGATGCGCACATGCTGCTATGGAAGGAATGTGCGTTTCAGCTTGGCCTGGGTTTTCGTCAGATTCACAAGCTCATTATACCTATCTTGCATGTATTTGTACAGGCAGTTCGGTCGAGCGTTGCGCCTTGCTGCGGATTGGCGCATACGCATCCGCCCGGGCCTCGACGCCGTGCCTACTGGGCCCCTCCTGCTCTGTCGAGACCCCTCGCCTGGCCCCTGCATCGGCGTCTGCCGCCACTGGCCAAAGCTGGGAGGCGACCGCGAGAACACGGTTGCCAGAGTGTGGGCAGCGCCCTCGCAGCACAGGTTGCGGCGACAGAAGGCCATCCCTATGAAAAACAGTCACCTGCTCTGATTTGTGCTTGGATTCGTTCTGTGGTATAATGCGCGCAGGTAGAGTGGGGGCACTCATAGAGGACTCTACCCGGCCAAGCCAGGTCAGCATCGGCAGTGGGCTGCGGCCCGGCGGATCTCGGTCCCCGGAACGCTCGCTGAGAGAGGCGGCTGGTGCCCTTTGGACGAGTCTTTGGCGGAATGGACGCCCGGGCTGACACAATGTCCCAAAAAGGAGCACATCCCATGGCGAAAAAGGCCAAGAAGAAGGGCAAGGGCAAGAAGACCAAGTAGCCCCGTGCGCCAGCGGCCGCGCTCGATCGGGCTCATACTGCCGGAGCAAGCTACGGCAGCGGGGCGCTGGCACAGTAGCCTAGCGGACTGAGAAGAGGAGCTCGCCACTCACCTGTGGCGGGCTCCTCTTTGCGTCGCGGGCGGCCTGGCGCCGCACTTGGATCGGGTCGGTCAGATCCAGTGCTCCGTGCGGCGGATCAGGTCCGCCTGCACCTCAGGCGCCAGAGTGACGAAATAGGCGCTGTAGCCGGTGACGCGCACCGACAGATCACGATAGCGCTCGGGCTGGGCCTGGGCCTGGCGCAACATCGCCGCGTCCACGATGTTGAACTGCAGGTGCTGGCCCCCCTGCCGGAAGTAGGTCTCGATCAGGTCGGCCAGGGCGTTCAGCCCCTCCTCGCCCGCCACCGCCGAGGGATGCAGCTTCAGGTTGGTGCCGCCCCCGGGGGTGCGCTCGAAAGGCAGTTTCGCCATCGAGTTCAGGCAGGCGGTCACGCCCTTGCGATCCATGCCATACACAGGCGACTGGTTCTCGCTCAGCGACTCGCCGCTCAGGCGCCCATCCGCCGTGGCGCCGGTCTGCCGCCCCAAGCGCCGGTTGTTGTGGTAGGAATAGATCTCCGGCCAGAAGCGCACCGAGTGGGGCACGGCGTTGCAGCGCAGCACCTCGTCGCACCACAGCTCGCCGAGGCGCGCGGCGATCGCGTCGGCGCGCGGATCGTCGTTGCCGAACTTGGGGCAGCGGTTGAGCGCCCGCTGCCGCAGCCCCTCATGCCCGGCAAAGTCGGCCCGCAGCACCTCGCGCAGCGCCCCCAGCGAGAGCTGACCCTCATCATAGACCAGCGTCTGGATGGCGGCCAGGGCGTCGGTGGCCGTGCCGATGCCCACGGCGTGCTGCGACTTGTGCCAATACGCCGTCCCGCCCAGGCGCCAGTCGCGCCCGGCCTCTATACATCCCTCCAGAAAGATCGACTCGAGCGTGAAACTGCAGCGCGCCAGATCGTCGTCGGTCAAGGGGGGATATGCCGCGCGCTCGGCCTCCAGGGCATGGCGCATCTGCGCCTGCAGGGCCTCGATCAGGTCGTCGAAGGTCCTCAACGTCTCAGCCGGCGGCGTGGGCGCCCCGCTCCGCTCGTCGGTGAGCGTATCCACCCCCTCGTTCAGCGCCAGCTCCAGGAGCTTGGGCAGGCTGTGCCAGCGCTCCAGCAGCGAGCCCTCCTTGCCCGGCACGTTGGCGTTGCAGCAGCCATAGTGCACATAGTTGCGCGCATCGGCCAGGGCCACGCCCACGCTGGTGAAGGCGGGGATCTCCACCAGGTCGTTGTAGATGCCCACCGAGCCCCCCGCCCGTAGCAGGCGGCAGGCCTCGCGCCAGAAATCGCGGTCGATCCCGGGATGGTAGCGCACCTTGATCGTGGGCTGCTTGAGCTTCAGATAGCCCGCCCGCAGACACAGGAACGAGAGCGGGTTGACCGCATCTTCGCCGCTGGCCGTCTGGCCGCCGAGCACCACGTACTGCACGCTATCCTGGCACAGGCTGCGTTTGCGGGCGTTGGCCTGGTCGGCCAGCCCGATGACCTCGCTGCATTTCAGGAAAAAGCACTGGACCAACTCCAGCGCGCCCTCGGGCGTGATGCGCCCCGCGGAGAGGTCGGCGCGATAGTAGGGATAGAGGTACTGGTCCATGCGGCCCGGGGAAAAGTCGCGCGCGCCCACCACCGCGTGCAGCACCAGGTCCACCAGCCAGATCGCCTGCAGCGCCTCGTGCAGCGTGTGGGCGGGGCCGGCCGGCACGCGCCGACAGATGGCGGCGATCTCCAGGAGTTCCTCGCGGCGCTCAGGCGTGGGGGCCTCGCGCGCCAGCCGCTCGGCCTCGTCGGCGTAGCGCCGGGCATAGCCCGCGATGGCCTCGCAGGCGATCGCCGCGCCCTGCAGGAAATCGCGCTTCGACCTGGTTGCTGCGTCGTTGCCCTCCAGACGGGCCAGGTGGGCCTCGGCCCGGCGCCGGATGCCCGCCAGCCCCTCGGCCAGCAGCCG
>JAFGLK010000232.1 GCA_016928125.1 Anaerolineae bacterium | reverse complement strand
GCACCATGGACCCGACCCAGGTGTCATAGCGGGCGCCGCCCTCCATGAGACGGATGAACTTGACCAGCAGGCCAAAGAAAGGATCGGAGGCGCCAAAGCCAGGGCGGCCGCGTCCGCCGATCTCCTCGGGGGCCTGGGCGCGCAGCCGCCTGGCGCCCTCTTGCAGACGGCGCAGGTTGTCACCATCGGCGGGCAGCGGCTCCATCAGCGGGGGGCGCTCCTTGATCAGGTCGCTCACCTGTTGCGCCAGCTGGATCACGCATTCCTCGCGCAGGCGCTCGGCCAGATAGTGCACCAGTCGCGGGCCGGGGAACACCTGCCAGAAGATGCTGCCCAGCAGGCGCTCGCCGTGCCGGCGCGAGCTGAGGTAGCCCTCGATGGGGATGTCGAGCGCGCTGAAAAGATGGGTGTGGACGTCGATCACGGGAGTCATCTGCGGCCTCCTAACCTGCGCGGCTCAGACGCCGCGTTGCGCGCCCAGCTGGATTGCAGGCAGTCTAGCGCGACGCGGCAGGGCTGTCAATGCGAGGCAGGCGTCGCGCGGCGCGCCGCCGGTAGGGGCGGACGGCGTCCGCCCGCCGTGGGCGCATGCCATGCGCCCCTACTACAGAAGAGGACCCTCCCGCGGGGGAGGGTCCTGGGTGTGCGGAGCGAGGCCGTGGGGCCGAGCTGGAGCTCGGCGCTCCCAGCGGCGTCGTGGGGCCGAGCTGGAGCTCGGCGCTCCCAGCGGCGTCGTGGGGCCGAGTTGGAGCTCGGCGCTCCCAGCGGCGTCGTGGGGCCGAGCTGGAGCTCGGCGCTCCCAGCGACGCTACGGCAGCGGCTTGTCCATGATGGCCTGCAGCTCGGCCTGCAGCTTGTCCACGCCCGCCTGATCGTAGGGGGCGTCGCCGTAGAGCATGGCCTGCCACTCGTTGTCGAAATAGTCATAGAACTCGGCCCGACGGGTGTTGAGCGGGCAGGGGATGGCGCCGGCTGTCTCGCTCGTGAGCTTGTTAAAGGCCTTGGCGGTGTGCTCGTGGATTGGGTTGACGGCCCACACCTCAGGGTCGTTCCAGGCGGCCACGACCGAGCCGGGGCCGATGTGCTGGTTGATGGCGATCCACTTGGCGGCGTCGAACGAGGTCAACATGCGCACCAGCGCCCACGACTCTTCCGGATACTTGGTCTTGCTGTAGACCACATAGGCGTTGATGGAGGGCGTGGTGCCGTGGCTCAGGCCGCCGCCGTGAGGCATCTGGCAGCTCGCCAGGTTGAACTTGCCCGCCACGCTCTCGGTAAAGCCCACCCACATGTTGTTGGGCGAGTTGAGGATGATGGCCAGTTGCTCGGCGTAGAACATGACCTTCTGGCCCTGCTGCATCTCCTCGCGCCCGCCAACCACCCCGTACTCGTGGATCAAGTCATAGCGCCACTTGTGGGCGTCCTGGGTCTTTTCCAGGCTAAAGCCGCACTGGGTGCGATCCTTCGAGATGATATAACTGTTAAAGGTTCTCGAGAGGGCCTCCATGTCCCAGGCGCCGCCGCCCATATGAAACGCAAACGAGCCCTCGGGCATCTTTCCCTGGATCTTGAGCAGCAGCTCCACGAAATCATCCAGGGGCATGTCCTCGCTGGGCGTGCCAAAGCCGAACTCGTCCAGCATCTCCTTGTTCCAGCCGCAGACGTTCTGGCCCATGTGCAGGCTCTCCGGCCCGGCGACCAGCTCACCCTTGGGGCCCAGGCGGCAGGCGTCCAACGCGAACGGGTAGTAGATGTCCCAGTCGATGTTGTCGCGCTCACCCAGAGGCTCGATATCGAGCCAGGCGCCCTTGGCGGCCAGCTCGGGCAGCATCAGGGGCGTGTGCTGGAAGGCCACGTCGGCCATGGTGCCGCCGGCCACAAAGGTGGGCACCTTGGTCATCAGGTCGCCCCAGGCCGTGCTCTCGTTCTTGACCGTGATGCCCGGGTTCTGCTCCTCAAAGACGCGGGAAAAGTGGCGGCTGCCCTCGCCGATGGCGTCGCCGCGATCCATAAAGCGCAGCTCGATGGCAGCCTTGGGGGCCGGGGCGGCCTCCTCCTTCTGGGCCACCGTCGGCTCGGCCTTGGCGGGCGCCGCCGGGGCGGCGGTAGGCGCGGCCTTGGGCGCGCAGGCCGCGGCGGCGCTGGCCACAACGGCTCCGGCTCCCAAGAGGGCGGCCTGCTTTAGAAACGTTCGTCGAGATTCCATGAGCGACATGCTGATCCTCCTTACGTATGCAGACGATGTTTCGTACGAGCAAAGCACGTTCAGGTCTTCAGATTCAACGCTCGAATCGCTCATGCCTCCTTTCCAGGCTGCTCACGTCGTCGGGGCGCAGGCGCCGGCCTAACCCTTGATGCCGGACATGACGATTCCTTGCACAAAGTAGCGCTGCGCAAAGAAGAACAGGATCACGATCGGCGTGGTGGACATGACGCAGGCCGCCATCAAAAAGTGGGTCTGCGGGATGCCCGGCTGCCCCTCGTACGTGGAAAAGTAGCGCAGGCCCAGGGCGATGGTGAAATTCTCCGTCGAGGACAGGTAGATCAGCGGCCCGAAAAAGTCGTCCCAGGCGGCGATGAAACCGATCACCGCGATGGTCGAGATCACCGGCTTCATCAGCGGCAGGAGCACCTGCATGAGGATGCGGAAGGTGCTGGCGCCGTCGATCTTGGCGGCCTCGTCGAACTCGCGCGGCAGGGTCATCACGAACTGGCGCATCAGAAAGATGTTGAACGCCCCGCCCCCGAACCAGGCCGGCACCCACAGGGGCCGGATGCTGTTGAGCCAGCCCAGTTCCTTGAACAACAGATACGTGGGGATGAGGGTCACCTCGGCGGGGAGCATCATGGTGGCCAGGGTGATGGCAAAGAGCGCATCGCGGCCGCGCCAGCTAAAGCGCGCAAAAGAGTAGGCCACCAGCGTAGACGAGATCACCGCGCCCAGCGTGGTCAGCGTCACCACCACCACCGAGTTGAGGAACCAGCGGCCAAAGAGCACCCGTTGGAACACCTGGGGGTAGTTGCCAAACTGGGCCACCTCGGGGATGAGCCGCGGCGGGAAGAGATAGATCTCATGGGCCGCCTTGAGCGACCCGGTGATGGTGTAGAACCAGGGGAAAGAGAACATCAGCGCCAGGAACGTCAGCACCAGGTAGAGAGCGGCTGAATTGATCTGGCGGCGGCGCCGAAGGCCGCTGAGCGGACCGCCTTGGACCGAAGCTGTGGTCGCCATGATCTCACCCTCCCCCGTAGTAGACCCAGCGGTTCGACAGACGGAACTGCACCAGGGTCAGGATGATCACGATCGCGGCAAAGATCCAGGCCAGGGCGGCGCCGTAGCCCATCTCAAAGTAGTGGAACGACCAGTTATAGAGGTTGAGGGCGTAGAACCAGGTGGCCCACGAGGGACCGCCGCCGGTGGCCACATAAGCCAGCGTGAACACCTTGAGCGCGCCGATGACGCCGATGATCAGGGTGAAAAAGAGGGTGGGCGAGATCATGGGCAGGGTCACGTTGCGGAAGCGGGTCCAGCCGTTGGCGCCGTCCACGTCGGCGGCGTCGTACAGCTCCTGGGGCACCCCCTGGAGCCCAGCCAGCAAGATCATCATGCGGTTGCCCCCGAACCCGGCCCACAGGCTGACCATAATCACCGAGGGCAGCGCCCACTGGCGGCTGGTGAACCAGCCCGGCCCCTGGATGCCGATGAGCCGTAGCCCATAGTTCACCGGGCCGGCCGTGGGGTGCAGCAAAAAGCCCCACAGGAGCGCCATGGCCACCGCGGGGGTCAGGTGGGGCAGGAAAAAGAGGGTGCGGTAGACCGTGGTGCCGCGGACCTCCCGATTGAGCATCAGCGCCAACAGCAGCGAGCCGGTGGTGCCCACGGGCACCACCACCAGGGCGAAGGTGAAGGTGCGCTGCAGGGAGGGCCAGAATTGCGCATCCTCGGTAAAGGCGCGCACATAGTTGGCCACTCCGTGGAAGCGCGGCGGGCGAATCACATCGTACGCGCTGAGGCTCAGGTAGAAGGATACGAGGATCGGCCCCAGCACAAAGATCAGCAGCCCCAGCAGCCACGGCGACGCATAGGCCATGCCCGTCAAGCACTCGCGCACCTCGGCTGCGGTCTGGTAGCCCAGTAACCGGGCGAGCCATGGCCTCTGTTTGCGCGGCGCTCCGACGACGATAGCCTGCGATGCAGTCATACTCCTTGCCTCCTGTGTGGACGGGGCGCCAGATGAACCCTCTGGTCGCTGTACGGATAGCCAAGGATCGCGTCACACTGCGACGCGAGCACCCCAACAACACTGTCTACGGGCCGAAATCGCCACGAGCTGCTATTCGATTGGCAAGACGCCCATCGCCGGCGCGACGACGGCAGACCCACGGCTAGTGCCAGCATGCCCCCCCACCGGTGATGACTCTTGTGAACATCCTCATTATAGCAGAAGAGCACGCCCTGAGCAACCCTTCGTTGACCATGCCCTGTCCATTTGGTGGCCATTCCAGCGCTCGCCCTGGATGGCCGCAAGTGTATCCATCCCAGAACGCTTGTCAATGCGCGACGAACGCGCAACGCCCGGCGGGCGTGGGTCTCGTCGTGGCTGTCTCACGCTTGACAGGCCTGCTTGCCCAGGGGCTGCAGGGCGTTGCGGTGGCCGCCTTCGACACGCGCATCGTCCCGAAAGAAACCATCTCGGGGTTCCTGCGCTTGATGATCAAGCTCTTCGGCTATGCGGCCAAGCCGCTGGCGAGCGGGATGCAGAGCCAGGGCGAGAGATTGGCGCCGCCGCCGGAGGGATTCCGGGTGCTGGGCAGCGAGGGGGGGCTCGCGGAGGGCGAGCTGGAGCGGGCCGCGGCCTGGGCGCGGGAGGCGCTGGCGAAGGCGGTCGGGTAGGGGCTGGTGGAGTGGAATCGGCCCCTGTGACTCGAGAAGGCCCCTCAACAGCCACCTTCTGGGCCCAGGCCCATGCGAAATCCGTAGGCCCCACAGTGACCTGAGCCTAGATGGCTTGCTGAGCTCCCAGCCAGGTCCAATCCTGGCCGTGACTGGCGGAGAGATAGGCGCCCCGGCCGTGGACCCCAGCGACCACCCATGGCCCTGAGGCCGCCAGGCTGAGCACCGGCGGCATCTCCACAGCCACACGTTCCCAATGCTCTCCCTCGTCCTCAAGACGCCATAGCCCGGCGTCCGACGTACCTGCAAGCAAGATGCTGCCGCCCCGCGGCGAGGCGCAGAAGGCCAGGCCGTTCACGATCTGTTCATCCAGGCCGGCTTGGCGCCAGGACAGGCCGCCATCCAGCGATTGCCACACGCCGGCGCCCTCGGTGCCCACGACTGCTCTGCCATCCCGCTGG
>JAFGLK010000231.1 GCA_016928125.1 Anaerolineae bacterium | reverse complement strand
CTGCGTCGATCTCCCTCAGGGCGGTGAAATCGCCCGTCCCATTGCGGAAGGTTTTGACGATGCCGTGCATTTCGATCAGAGGGCGGTCCGCCCTATCCTGATATGCGTCCGTTGCATCGACTCGCGTCTTGGTCCTGGGTATTGCGAACAGGTTCACCGCCATCGGCTATCTCCTCCAAGGCTCTAGCGTCCGCTCGCATCTGCGAAACGATCCTCCCATCCGCAAGCTGCACGATGCGCGTCGCGTGTTGAGCCAGACTGTGATCGTGTGTTACCATGACCAGGGTCTTGCCCTGAGCCACCAACTCCTCGAACAGCGCCAGAATCTCGGCGGCCGTGGCTGAGTCCAGGCTACCGGTGGGCTCGTCTGCCACCATGATCGGCGGATCATTGGCTAGGGCGCGAGCGATGGCCACGCGCTGTCGCTGCCCGCCCGAGATATCCGTCGGTGGCTTGTGGGCGTGATCGGCCAGGCCCACGCGGTCGAGCAACTCGCGAGCTCGCCGCGGGCTGCGCCGGGGATGGTACAGGCCACAGAGATCCATGGGCAGCATCACATTGTCCAGAAGTGATAGCTGCGGCAGAAGCTCGAACGACTGATAGACAATCCCCAGGTTCAGGCCGCGCCACAGCGCCTTCTCGCTCTCGCCCAGGGTTTGCACCGAGACTCCGCCGATCAGGACCTCGCCCGAGGTCAGCCTGTCTACGCCGGTGAGCATGTTGACCAGAGTCGACTTGCCTGCGCCCGACTTGCCCACGATCACGACAAATTCCCCGGCCTCAAACTCGGCCTGCACCCCCTTGAGCGCCGCGACATCGCCGGCCTCGGTCTCATAGACCTTGACCAGGTCGCGAAGCTGGATCAGAGGCGCTCGTAGAGGGCGAGAGCCGGCATCCAAGCGGAGCGCCGCGCCAGCCTGCTCTACAAAGTGGGTTGTGTATGGGTGCATGCGTTGATCCGCGTTATCTCGCCAAACATCCGTCACGGGGGCCGTGCGCGCAAAGGCGTCCGTTGGCCTGCTTTGAGAGCGGCTTCCCAGGACGCCAACCTTATCGTATCAGGCCTGCCCCGAATGCACCAGTGCCGTCCGTCACAACTGCGCTCCATGAGAAGATGACAGATGTCATATCCGCATGTGATCTGTGTCAGTGTACGGCTCGGTTGCATCTTATGTTGGCGTCGAAGAAGAGGGAACACTCCTGCTTCGGTTCGATTTTACGTGAAGGAACACGACTACACCGACGGGGCGGTGTTGTTTGACATCGATTCTGTTGTATGTTACCATGCCTGCCGCGATCCAGCATCGCGCGCGAGGATCGCGCACGATCCTCGCGCGCGGTCTATGGGTGCTTGAATAACGTCTTGGACACTCTTATCAAGAGGGGTGGAGGGACCGGCCCTGCGAAACCCCGGCAACCTTGCGGCATGCGCTATGAGGCGCTCTGCATACGGTGCCAAGTCCGGCGGGCGCTCAAGGCCCCAAAGATGAGAGGGAGGCCATGCCCAGTCTCCCGAAGAGGGAGCTTTTTTTTGGCCTGGAGCTGACCAATGCTTTGGGCGCGTGCGCCAAGGCCCGGATGACGAGATCTTCAACATAATCCTGCGCGCTTTTCATAGAGCATTCAGAATCCACAGGTAGGATATAGGTCGGGGATAGATGAGTTCCTTGGGCAAGGTCAAGCGCTTCACAGGCGAATGGCGCGCCACGACCTTGGGCAGCCTGCCTCACAGGGAGGTGTCGGCCGCGTGGCAGGCGATCCTGAGCCGTTTTCCGGCCCTGCCCAGTTGGCCGCAACTCCCGCGCAAAAGCCGCTTTGAGAACATGTACACACAGTTTAGCGAGCGGTTCCCGGCCATCACGCTTGAGAACGAGAGCGTCGTAGTGGACCGGCGAGATGTGAGCCGCGGGCTTGAGCAGCTCTATCTGGCCTATCTTGAGGATGATGTGGAGTACGGCCGCATAAGCGCCGCGTATGCCTCAGCATTGGAAGCGCTTCAGACAGGCGAAGTGACCCTGCCACGCACGCCGGTGGCTCTCAAGGGGCAGCTGACCGGCCCGGTGAGCTGGGCCCTGACGGTGGTCGATCAGCATCGCCGGCCGATTCTCTATGATGAAGTGCTCCTGGATGCCGTGGGCAAGCACTTGCGCATGAAGGCCGCCTGGCAAGAGACGGTGTTGCGTCAGTTCGCCCCTCAGACCATGATCTTCCTGGAAGAGCCGTACATGGCCTCGTTTGGGTCTTCCTTTGTCTCGCTAAGTCGCAGCCAGGTTATCGAGTTGATCGAAGAGATTGTGGCGCCGCTACAAGGCTTGGCCGGGATCCATTGCTGCGGGAATACAGACTGGTCGATCCTGCTCAACACCTCGATCGACATCCTGAGTCTGGATGCCTATGACTATACTGAGACTTTGACGCAGTATGCGAGCGATGTGAACCAGTTCCTCCAGCGAGGCGGTATCATCGCCTGGGGCATTGTGCCCGCTGGGGTAGCTGCCGAGTCGGAGAGTGTGACAAGCCTTGTCGAGCGGCTGCACGCTGCCCTGGATGGGTTGGTAGACGCCGGCGTCTCACGAGATGCCATCATGACGGCTGGCTTGGTGACGCCCTCCTGTGGGCTGGGGTCATTGACCCCACCCCTGGCGGAGCGCATACTAGATCTGACGCGTGATGTGTCGACCGAGATGCAGCGCCTGTACGGGGCCTCGGCGCCCAGACGCGATTAGGGGGCCAGGGGCTGCATATGAGAGCGCTGGAGGTCTGATTTGGGAATTTTGGTCGTAGGTTCGGTTGGCCTGGACGACGTGATCACGCCAGCTGGTCGCCGGTCGCGTACCCTGGGTGGGGCGTGTACTTATTTCGCCACCGCCGCCAGCCTCTATACACAGGTTAGCATGGTCGCCGTGGTCGGGACCGACTTTCCCAAGGAGCATGTGGATTTCTTTCGGTCGCGACGCATTGACCTGCGTGGCTTGCAGCAGGTCGAGGGGGCGACCTTTTTCTGGTCGGGGCGCTATCATGCCGATATGGCGGATGCTGAGACCCTGGAGACCCAGGTCAACGTCTTTGCCGAGTTCCACCCCGTCATCCCCGCGGATCTGCGTGAGGCGGAGTATGTGTTTCTGGCCAATATTGACCCCGAGCTGCAAATCGAGGTGCTCGATCAGGTACGCTGCCCGCGGCTTGTAGCCCTGGATTCGATGAACTTCTGGATGGAGTCCAAGCGCGAGGCGCTGCTGAGCGCCCTGCGGCGCGTCGACGTCGTGGTGCTGAACGAGAGCGAAGTGCGCCTGCTTTCGGGCCAACCCAACCTCCTTGGGGCCGCCAGGACCATTCTTGACTTGGGGCCTCAGGCGCTGATCATCAAGCGGGGCGAGCATGGTGCGATGCTGATCACGCCGGGGCGCGACGCCGGTGAGCGCTTTTTCGCCGTACCGGCCTATCCCTTGGAGCAGATCATCGATCCCACCGGCGCGGGCGACACCTTTGCGGCTGGATTCATGGGCTATCTGGCCAGTAGTGGAGATCTCTCTTTGCAGGGCTTGCGGCAGGCCGTGGTGCATGGCACAATCCTGGCATCCTATGCCGTGGAGGACTTTAGCATCGATCGACTCCGTACGCTCACCCGAGAGGAGATCGACCAGCGCTATGATGCCTTCCTGCGCATGACCTTCTTCGATGCCCTCGCCGAGCCCGAACGTGAGGCATTCCAGACACCTGTGATCCAATCGTCACGCCAGACATGAAAGGACCGTTCGTGAGCAAAGCATATGACGTCAAAGACCTCGGGTTGGCCAAGGGGGGCCTCCAGCGGATAGAGTGGGCCGAGCGCGAGATGCCCGTACTGCGTCTCATTCGGGAACGGTTCGCGCAAGAGCGGCCCCTGCAAGGGTTGCGCGTGGCTGCCTGCCTGCACGTGACCACCGAGACCGCCAACCTGATGAGGACGCTCAAGGAGGGCGGCGCCGACGTCGTGGTGTGCGCCTCGAACCCCCTGTCTACGCAGGATGATGTGGCGGCTGCGCTGGTCGAGCAGTTCGATGTGCCCGTGTTCGCGATCAAGGGCGAGGACAATGCCACTTACTACAGCCATATTCAGTCCGCCATCGATTCCAAGCCCAATCTAACGATGGACGATGGCGCGGACGTCGTCTCGACCTTGCACAAGTCGCGCCGCGAGATGTTGCCTCATCTGATCGGCGGCACCGAGGAGACTACCACGGGCGTGATCCGCTTGCGCGCGCTGCAGGAACAGGGCAAGCTTGAGTATCCGATCGTGGCGGTCAATGACGCCGACACCAAGCACCTTTTCGACAATCGCTATGGCACGGGCCAGAGCACGCTGGATGGCGTCATCCGCGCCACCAACACCCTGGTGGCGGGCAAGACCTTTGTGGTGTGCGGATATGGCTGGTGCAGCCGCGGCATCGCCATGCGCGCGCGCGGCCTGGGCGCCAACGTCATCGTGACCGAGGTGGATCCCCTGCGCGCGCTGGAAGCGGTGATGGATGGCTACCGCGTCATGCCCATGGCTCAGGCAGCGCCGCTAGGAGACATTTTCGTGAGCTCGACGGGCGATATCAACGTCATGGACCGGCCTCACTTTGAGGTGATGAAGGACGGCGCCATCATCGCCAACTCGGGCCACTTTAACGTCGAGATCAATCTGCAGGCCTTGGGTGAGATGGCCGTTGAGGTCAAGCCCGCGCGTGAGTTCGTTCAGCAGTACACGCTGCCCGATGGGCGCAGGATTTTCGTGCTGGGCGAGGGTCGTCTGGTCAACCTCGCCGCCGCGGAGGGGCATCCCTCCGCAGTGATGGACATGTCATTCGCCAATCAGGCGCTCTCGGCCGAGTTCGTGGCCAAGAATCACGAGAAGCTCGAAAAGGCGGTCTATCCCGTGCCCGCCGAGATTGACAAGCACGTGGCGCGGCTCAAACTACAGGCCATGGGCGTCGAGATCGACGTGTTGACTGAAGAACAGCGGAGGTACCTCTCCTCTTGGGAGTTGGGCACCTGAGAGAGCCTGGGGCCTCCTTTTGGCTTGGAGGCAGGCTGGCCCGACGAGATGCTAGACTGCAGCCTGTGACCCCAGGGTCGTCTCGCATCAGCGCGCAAGAAAGTGATGAAAGGACGAGCCACAGCATCATGATCAATTTCCTAAATTCGCCTAGATTCCTGTTCACGTCCGAGTCGGTCTCAGAAGGGCATCCGGATAAAGTCTGCGACCAGGTCTCCGATGCGGTGCTCGACGCGATCTATGCCCAGGATCCTTTTGGTCGCGTCGCGTGCGAGTGCGCGGCCACCACTGGGCTCATTCTCGTGGCTGGGGAGATCACCACCTCGTGCTATGTGGACATCCCGACCATCGTGCGGCAGACCATCGCCGACATCGGCTACTATGACGCCGACTATGGCTTTGACTGCAAAACCTGTGGCGTCATCACCTCCATCAAAGAGCAATCGGTCGATATCGCCCTTGGCGTCGACAAGTCGCAGGAGGCCAAGCACGGCGATATGGACGATGCGATGATCGAGCAGGTGGGTGCGGGCGATCAGGGCATGATGTTTGGCTACGCCTGCAACGAGACCCCCGAACTGATGCCCATGCCGATCATGCTGGCGCACGGGCTGGTCAGGACGTTGGCCCAGGTGCGCAAGAACGGCACGCTGCCCTATCTGCGACCCGATGGCAAATCCCAGGTCACGGTCGAGTACGCCTACGGCAAGCCCGTGCGGGTTGACACGATTGTGATCGCGACCCAACATGCGCCCGAGGTGACGCAGGAGCAGGTTCGGGCGGATGTCATCGAGCATGTGGTCAAGGCCGTGGTGCCACCGGATATGCTGGATAGCAAGACGCGCTACTTTATCAACGCCACGGGGCGCTTTGTAATTGGGGGGCCGCTGGGCGATGCGGGCCTCACCGGTCGCAAGATCATCGTCGACACCTATGGAGGTATGGTCCCTCACGGCGGGGGCGCCTTCTCAGGCAAGGACCCCACCAAGGTAGATCGCTCCGCCTCCTATGCCCTGCGTTGGGTGGCCAAGAACGTGGTAGCAGCCGGCCTGGCCGACCGCTGCCAGATTCAGGTGGCCTATGTGATCGGCGTAGCCCAACCCGTGTCGCTCAATGTGGAAACCTTTGGCAGCGGCGTGATGCCTGATTCCAAGATTGAGGCGCTGATCCGCGAGCAGTTTGACCTGCGTCCAGGCGCGATCATTCGGGATCTCAGACTGCGCCGCCCGATCTACCGGCCCACGGCGGCCTATGGGCATTTTGGGCGCACCGACATCGACGCCCCCTGGGAGCTCACGGATCGGGCCGAGGCGCTGCGCAAGGCTGCTGGCCTGTAGCCAGAGCGTACGGATCATCTCGCGGCCCAGGAAGAGGGAGGGTGGACCACTGCGCGCCCTAATCACTGGCATGACCGGTTTTGCTGGCAGCCATCTGGCCGATTTTCTGGTGCAGGAGCCAGATTTGCAGGTCTATGGCGTGGGGCTGCCGAGCGACAGCACGCGCAATCTGGATCACCTCCTGGGGCGTGAGGAGGGCCGCGTCAGCCTTCAGCGCATCGACCTTAACGACTATGCCGCCACACTGGCCCTTCTCGATGCAGTGCAGCCCGACCTGATCTTCCATCTCGCGGCGCAGGCCTCCATTGGCCGCTCGTGGTCGCACCCGGCGGAGACGCTGGTGAACAACATGACGGCCCAGGTGAACATCCTGCAGGCGGTGGTAGAGTCAGGGCTTGGGCCAAGGATCCTGGTGGTCGGGTCCGCAGACGAGTATGGGCTCGTCGCCGCCGAGGACCTGCCCATCGATGAGGAGACGCCCCTACGGCCTCTGAATCCCTATGCGGTGAGCAAGGTGGCTCAGGACTACCTGGGGCTTCAGTATCATCTCAGCCACGACCTACCCATCGTGAGGGTGCGCCCATTCAACCATGTGGGGCCGCGTCAGGGGCCGGGCTTTGTGGTGCCCGACTTTTGCCTGCAGATCGCCGAGGTCGAGGCCGGTCGGCGAGCGCCCATCCTGCGAGTGGGCAACCTTGCGGCGCGCCGCGATTTCACCGATGTGCGCGACATGGTCCGGGGGTATTTCTTGGCGCTCACGCGCGGCGTTCCTGGCCAGGTGTACAACATCGGCTCGGGGCAAGCGTGTGCCATCGAGGCGATCCTGACTCAGTTGGTGGAGCTCAGCTCCGCCAGCTTGCGCATCGAGACGGACCCCGAGCGCTTGCGTCCCAGCGATGTGCCCGAGTTGGTGTGCGATGCGCGGCGGTTCCGCGAGGCCACGGGTTGGCAGCCAAGCTATACGTTGACCCAGACGCTCAGCGACGCTCTCAACGACTGGCGTGTCTGGGTCGCGATGGCCTAGGCTTTTATTCAGCTCACAGAACAATAGAAAACAGGAACGAGGAAGTTACCGTGACTCCAAAAGCACTCATCACAGGCCTCACAGGGCAGGATGGCTCCTATCTGGCCGAGTTCCTCCTGGAACAAGGCTATGAGGTGGTGGGCATGGTGCGCAGAGCCAGCACGCCACACTTTCAGCGCATTGAGCACATCCTCGACAAGATCACCGTCGTACAGGGCGACCTGCTCGACCAGGTCTCGTTAATCGAGATCCTGCGCGAGCATCGTCCACAAGAGGTGTACAATCTGGGCGCGCAGTCGTTCGTGCCCACGTCTTGGGCCCAGCCGGTGCTCACCGGCGAGTTCACAGGCCTGGGCGTGACGCGCATGCTGGACGCCATCCGCATGATCGACCCGGGTATCCGCTTCTACCAAGCGAGCAGCAGCGAGATGTTCGGCAAGGTACGCGAGGTGCCTCAGAGCGAGACCACGCCCTTTTACCCGCGCAGCCCCTATGGCGTGGCCAAGGTCTACGGCCATTGGATCACCGTCAACTACCGCGAGAGCTACAATCTCTTCGCCTGCTCAGGCATCCTATTCAACCATGAATCGCCGCGCCGCGGCCTTGAGTTTGTGACCCGCAAGGCCACGCGCAGCGCAGCCATGATCAAGCTCGGCATGATGGAGAAGGTGGGTTTCGGCAACCTGGACTCGCTGCGCGATTGGGGCTATGCTGGGGACTATGTGCGGGCCATGTGGCTCATGCTGCAACAGGATGAAGCCGACGACTTTGTCATCGCCACGGGGGTGCGTCACTCGGTGCGCGAGCTGCTCGAGTGCGCCTTTGATTCCCTGGATCTGGACTATCGCGACCATGTCTACGTGGATCCCCAGTTTCTCCGACCGGCCGAGGTGCATGATCTGGTGGGAGATGCCAGCAAGGCCAAACGCAAACTGGGGTGGGAGCCAACCGTCTCCTTTGAGGAATTGATTACCATGATGGTCGAGCAGGACATGCGAGAGCTCAGAGCCGAAATGGCTGCGGCGCGGGTGTAGTGACGCGGCGCAATGGCCGTACGATAAGTGTGGCGATGATGTGGACGGAGAGAGTGGAGGAGGCTTGAAGTGAGCAGGACTGCGATCAGATTCGGCACGGATGGTTGGCGAGCAGCTGTCGCCGAGGATTACACCTTTGAAAATGTGCGCTACTGCGCCCAAGGAACCGCCGACTATCTGCTGGGGAGTGGGCTGGCGCCACGCGGCATGGTCGTGGGCTATGATATGCGCTTCCGCTCGGAGGACTTTGCCGCCGCCGTGGCCGAGGTGCTGGCCGGCAACGGCATCCCCGTCTATCTGGCAAACAAACCGGCGCCCACTCCCGTGCTCTCGTATGCTATCTTGCCCTACAAGGCGGCTGGCGGCGTTTGGATCACGGCCAGCCACAACCCATCCAGCGACAACGGCTACAAGCTGCGCTCCGAGTACGCTGGCGCGGCGGCGCCCGAGGTCTTGACCGCCGTCGAGGAGAACATCGCCAAGGCCCAAACGCAAGAGAAGATCGAACGGCTGGATTTCGACCGGGCGGTGCGAGAGGGCCAGGTGCAGATCATTGATCCCGACGGTCCATACATCGAACAGCTGGCGCGCTTGCTTGATACAAGCCCTATCTCCGAGGCGGGGTTGCGCATCGTCGTGGATCCCATGTGGGGCGTGGGTCAAGGCTGGTTCCCACGCCTGCTGGGCGGTGGGGCGACCGAGATCAAGGAGATCCACAATCACCGTAACCCGCTTTTCCCAGGCATGAAGCGGCCCGAGCCGATCGAGGAAAACCTCCAGGCCCTGCTCCAGGTCATTCCCGAGTGGGGGGCCCAGGCCGGCGTGGCCAATGATGGGGACGCCGACCGGGTCGGGTTTGCCAGCGAAAAGGGCGAGTTTGTCAATCAGCTGCAGGTCTATGCCCTCTTGTCCTACTATCTGCTGGAGGTGCGCGGCCTGCGTGGCCCCCTGGTCCGCACGGTCAGCAGCTCGGTGATGGCGAACAAGCTGGGCAAGCACTATGACGTGCCGGTCTATGAGACCGGAGTCGGGTTCAAGTACGTGGCGCCCAAAATGATCGAGGTGGACGCCATGATGGGCGGCGAGGAGAGCGGTGGATTTGCCTTTGGCGGCCACATTCCCGAGCGCGACGGCATCCTGGCCGGGCTCTATCTGCTCGACCTGATGGTCAAGACGGGCAAGAGCCCCAGTCAGCTGATCGACCAGATCTATGCACTGATAGGCGCTCACTACTACGACCGGATCGACCGGCGCATGCCGCCCGAGGACCAGCCTGCCGTCCAGGCGCGCGTCAAGGCAGCCAAACCCGAAAGCCTGGCTGGCATCCGCGTGGTCGAGATCGATCTGCGCGACGGGTTCCGCTACGTGCTCGAGGACGAAGGCTGGGTCTTGATTCGTTTCTCGGGCACCGAGCCGGTGATTCGCGTCTATTGCGAGACCACCCACGAGGACAAGCTGCACGATCTTCTGAACGAGGGGCTCAAGATCGCCGGCCTCGCGCCCTAGATCCCATGGGCTATTTTGACTCGCACGCCCATTTGGGGGACGGGCGCTTTGATGCCGACCGCGACCAGATCCTGGCCCGGGCAGCAAGCGCTGGGGTGGTGCGGATCGTCACCTGCGGCTCGGACCTGGAGAGCAGCCGGCGCGAGGTGAACCTCGCGGCCCACTATCGCTCGTTGGGCGCCGCCCAGGTCTACGCCGCCGTCGGGGTACATCCCCACGAGGCCGTATCCCTGTCGAGCGCGGAGGGCGCTGCGTCCCCGAGTTCAGCAGGCATAGACGGAAAATCGCTGGCAGAGCTCG
>JAFGLK010000230.1 GCA_016928125.1 Anaerolineae bacterium | reverse complement strand
GCCCACTGGATGGCCACGTACAGATTCTCCGTGGCCAGCCAGGTGGCAGCGGCCGCCAGCACGTTGACCAGGATGGCCATCCCGTAGAGTTGCCAGAGAGACCAATGGTTGCGCCAGAGCAACCCCACCAGGATCACACACGTCACGCCAGTCACAACGAGCAACCAGCGGCGGTCGACGATGACGCTCGCGAGCACCAAGATCGGAACCACAAGGAACACCGCGAGAGTGTCTGGCTGGACGGAAAGATACCCAAGCACCAGGAGCAGTAATTCCAGCGGAAGGAGCCGCCGAGCCCATACAGGGCACGTCTTGGACAGTCCCAAGGTGATGCCGCAGGCCAAAAAGAGCCCTGCCGGTCCCATACGTGTAGCAAAGGGGCTATCGGGCACCACAAAGGTAACATAGGCCACCCATAGGTTCGCCAGGACGAATAGGCCGATATTGATCGCACGCAGGGCCTCGTTACGGAGGGACTCGAGATCCTGCTGTGCATCCAGCACTTGGGGATCGGAATTGGGCGCTTCTGAAGACATATCTCACTCCACTTGCCTACATGGGAGTCCCGGCCGAGCCAGCACAGTTCACCCCCATCCCTTACTCTATGCATCTTAGCCCAAAACGGTTGGCAGGCAACATGCACCAGCAGCACGGTTTTTTGCGGGCGCTCGCGCCCTGTGGTATCATGCCGCCCATGTCGGACCCTTCCCACACGGCCAGCAATCGACCCGTCTCGCTTGCGCTGGAGCACCACGATCCTCACACCCTGGCGCGCGCAGGCATGATGCAGACGCCCCACGGCCAGGTACTGACGCCGGTCTTTTGCCCGGTAGGCACGCAGGCGACGGTCAAGACCCTGTCCCCCGATGAGCTTGAGAGCTTGGGCGCTGAGATGATTCTGGCCAATACCTACCATCTCTATCTCCGCCCGGGCTCGGCCTTGATCGCGCGGATGGGCGGGCTGCACCGCTTCATGGGCTGGGAACACCCCATCCTGACCGACAGCGGCGGATTCCAGGTCTTCAGCCTTGAGGGATTACGTCAAGTTGATGATACGGGCGTGCGCTTTCGCTCACATATCGACGGTTCAGAGCACCATTTTACACCCGCACGGGTGATGCGCATTCAGGAGGAGCTGGGCTCCGACATCGCCATGGTGCTGGATGAGTGCGCCGAGCCACACGATTGCGACTATAACCGGGCCGCGCTGAGGCGCACTCACCTGTGGGCCGAGGCATGCCTGCGAGCCCACACGCGACGGGAGCAGGCGCTCTTTGGCATCGTCCAAGGGGGCATCTTCAAGGATCTACGCGCCGAGAGCGCGTGCACCTTGACTGCTCTGCCGTTCGATGGCTATGCCATCGGCGGCCTCAGCGTGGGCGAGTCCAAGGCCGATATGCTGCGCGTTCTGGATGACCTGACCCCCTTGCTGCCGGAGGACAAGCCACGTTACCTGATGGGCGTGGGCTCGCCCGAGGATCTCGTCGAGTGTGTGGCGCGCGGCATCGACATGTTCGACTGCGTGCTGCCCACGCGCCTGGCGCGCAATGGGGCCGTGTTTTCGCCGGACGGGCGGCTCAACCTGCGCAACGCGCAGTTCAAGGAGGATCCTCAGCCGATTCAGGAGAACTGCTCCTGCTACACCTGCCAGCGTTTCTCGCGCGCTTATCTGCGCCATCTGGTGATGAGCAAGGAGATCCTGGGCCTGCGGCTGAACACGATCCACAACGTCCACTTTTTGCTACAGCTGATGCGCGATATGCGCCAGGCTATACTAGAGAACAGACTGCTCGAATTCCGCGCGGCCTTCCTGAGGCGCTTTGAGGTCGCCGACGCGAGCGCCCGTAAGAGCAATCGCAACAACTGGGGCAAAGGCCAGCGCTCCTGAGAAGCCCCTCAGGCCGAGAGGCAAGGACCAAGAAATGTCACCCCTGCAAGCGATCGTCCTGGGCCTGCTGCAAGGCCTGACCGAATTCCTGCCGGTAAGCAGTTCCGGCCATCTCGTCTTGGTGCCATGGCTCCTGGCCTGGGATGCCCCCGACTTGAGCTATGACGTGACCGTTCACGTTGGCACGCTGGTCGCCGTGTTGATCCATTTTCGGGTCGAGGTGCGACAGGCCATAGGAGGGCTCTGGGATATCCTGCGTGAGCGGCGCATCCGCGGTCCGAATGCGCGCCTGGCCTGGCTGCTCATGCTTGCCACTCTGCCGGGCGCGATGCTCGGCCTACTCCTGGAGGAGCTGTTTGAGCGCCTGTTCGCCACGCCACCGGCCGTGGCGGCCCTGCTGATCGTGACCGGGTGTCTGCTGGTGTTGGCCGATAGGCTGGCGGTTCGTACGAGAAATCTGGTGGATATGCGCGCGCCGGACGCGCTGCTGATCGGCCTGGCCCAGGGTGCGGCCATCGCCCCGGGCATCTCGCGCTCAGGGGCAACCATCTCAGCGGGTCTGCTGCGTGGTCTGGGGCGCAAGGAGGCCGGGCGATTCGCCTTTCTCCTGTCCATCCCGATCATCGCAGCAGCAGGGGCCTACTCCCTGATCAAGGTCCTCGCGGGCGGTGGGGGCACACCCCAACTGATGCCGCTGGTCCTTGGCTTTGTGGCCGCCGGCCTCAGCGGTTATGCGGCGATCCGGCTGTTCCTGCGCTTTGTGCGCCAGCACTCGCTGCGCCCGTTCGCCTACTACTGCTGGGGCTTGGCCACTTTGTGCCTTGTCGTGAGCCTGGTGCGCTAGATGACATGAGCATCACGAGCCGCCTATTCCCCTCGGGAGCCAAGGCGCTGATCTGTGCTCTGACAGTCGTCGGGATGAGCGCCTGCACGCGAATCCTGGCCCCCATGGATGCCGGTTCGGCGCACTTGGTACAGCAGCCTGCGGCGTCAAGCGCCGCTCTGATCCGCGTCGCCACCTGCTGGGAGGGGCTGCCGCTGGCCCAGGCTCTGGCCGAAGCCTATGCAGCGGACAATCCGGATGTCTCCTTCGATCTGGTCCCCAGCAGCACGGCCGTGGCGCAGGACCTCGTCCAGGCGGGCCAGGCCGACGTGGCCGTTCTATGCCACAGCCTGGGGCCAGGCGACGAAGCGAGCGCGCTTCCACAACCCACCCTCGCCCTAGATGCCCTCGTGGTGGTGGTGCATCGTGATGCGCCGATCCAAGAGATCGCGCTGAGCGACCTCGCGGCGCTCTACGCCGGTTACCGTCTCGATTGGGCGCAACTGGGTGGCGTGGAGGGGCAGCCCACACTGGTCACGCGCGAGGGCGATTCCGTGGCGCGCCTCCTGTTCGCGGAGGTTGTGATGGGTCAGGAGCCTATCAGCACGGCGGCGATCGTGATGCCGCACGATAGGGCTGTGCTCGAGTATGTGAGCGCCCATCCTCTGGCGGTGGGACATCTTGCGCGAAGCCACGTCGACAAAGGGGTGCATGTGCTGTCTCTTGAGGGTGCCTTCCCCACAGAGGAAGCGATCCGAGAGGGAAGCTATCCTCTGCGGCTGGCCCTGACGACCGAACGCGCCCGCGGCGGCTCGGGCCACGCGAACCGCTTTCTGTCTTTCGCCATGGGGGCCAGGGGTCGCGAGATCGTGAGCCAGCGCTACATCGTGCCCCGCTAGCCTTGCTCACCCCTCACCCAGGGATTGTGCCGTTTCTCGTATCCTACGGTCGTCTCGGGGCCATGCCCTGGGTAGATCACCGTCTCATCGGGCAGCGTGTAGAGTTTCTCGCGGATGCTCTGCAGCAGGGCCGTCGGGCTGCTGCCCGGAAAATCGCTGCGCCCCACGCCCTGGCGAAAGATAAGGTCGCCGCAGAGCACCCTCTGCTCTGCCGGAAACCATAGGGAGATGCCACCGGGAGAATGGCCGGGAGTGTGCAGCACTTGAGCGGTGAGCTGTCCCAATCTCAGCGTGTCGCCATCGTGTAGCAGGCAGTCGGCATCCAGGTCTCGGGGAGCGTTGGGGACCATCATGCGGAAGAGAAGCGGCGGCTGCCTGAGCAGGGCCGCTTCAGCCTCGTGGATGCACACGGGCGCATCTGTGCCCTCGCGCACCTGACCGACCCCCATGATGTGATCAAAGTGAAAATGCGTCAGGATGATGCGCGTCACCTGCAATTGGGCCTGCTGGGCTGCGGCGAGGATGCGCCCCCCCTCACCTCCGGGATCCACAATCAGAGCCTCACGCGTTTCCTCGCAAGCCACCAGGTAGCAGTTGACCTGCAACTGACCGACGATCAGTCGCTGCAAAAACATCGCCCCACCTCTCTCAAGACTTGCCCCGAGCGCACCCGGCCAAGCGCGTCGTCCAGGACTATAGAGGGCGGGGCGCCCTGCGTCAAACGCCATACGCTGCGAGTTGCAGGTCAGGTACAGCTCTCCTATACTTCCCAGTCGATACGACAAAGTGAGGAGGCCAACG
>JAFGLK010000229.1 GCA_016928125.1 Anaerolineae bacterium | reverse complement strand
TGATAGGATCGTCAAGACCGATGCGCAATGGAAGGAAGAACTGACCCCCGAGCAGTATCACGTCCTGCGTGAGAAGGGCACCGAGCGCCCATTCACAGGAGCCTATTGGAACCATCATGCCGAGGGCATCTATGTCTGTGCGGCCTGCGGCAATCCCTTGTTCAGTTCCGCGACCAAATTCGACTCGGGCACCGGCTGGCCGAGTTATTGGGCCCCGATCGAGGAGAACCACATAGGTACCGAGGTCGATCACACTTTCGGCATGCGCCGCGTGGAGGTGCATTGTGGCCGATGCGGTGGGCACCTGGGACACGTCTTTGACGATGGCCCCGCGCCCACAGGGCAGCGCTATTGCATCAACTCCGTCTCGCTCGAGTTTGAGCCCAGTGATCACGGCTCCTGAATGAGCTCGCGTTCCTCGGAGCCTTGAGCTTTGGGGATTAGGGCTCTGCTCGACAGGGGCGAGCGTCAAATCATCGGTTCCTCTCACTCAAGCCAGGCTGAGCTACGCGACCCTTGCGGGAGTTCGGGCGCGTCTCAAGCCTGGCTTGAAGTCAATCGAGCGCTTTGATCTCTGGCTTGAGCCGTGCGATCAGGAGGAACAGCGCGATCACAGCTAGGCCTTGGGCAGCCACCACCCAACCCACCCCGATCACGTCCGCGATGGCGCCTCCCGGCAGAGTGCCCAGAGGCGTCAAGCCCCAGAGCATCATGTAGACGCTCATCACCCGTCCACGGTAGCTTGGGTCCGTACGCTTCTGAAGAAGGGCATTGTTCATCACCATGCAGATGCTGTTGCCCGCGCCGACCAAGGCGATGAACACGAACGCCGCGGGCACCCAGGGAACGCCCACGAACAGGATCATCACCACGCCGGTGAGGATGCCTCCCCATAGCAGCCAGCGCCCCTTGTTGGGAAAGTCGCCCAGTGCGCAGATCAACAGAGAGGTGGTCACAGTGCCCACGCTGGTTGCCGATGAAAGCCAGCCCAGCCCCGCCGCTCCAAGGTTGAGATTGTCGCGCGCAAAGGCCGGCAACAGCGTGCGATAGGGCATCACAAAGATGACCCGCACCAAGGCGAGACCCAGCACCGCGAGAAGCATAGGCTGGAAGCGCAGATAGCGCACGCCATCTAGAAGATCGGCCCACACCGAACGCGCAGAGGGAGTGGACACGCCTGTCTTGGGCAGCCGCGCCGTGGTGTAGATCGCGCAGAGATAGAACGCCGCCATCAGATAATAGACGCCAGCGGCGCCTGCCGACTCGATCAGCAACCCTGCGACCGAGGCGCAGATGATGCCCATCAGCCCCATCCCCACATTGCTCAGGGACACGGCATTGACGAGGGTATCCTTGTCTACGAGCTCGGCGACGATGGCCTGACTGGCGGGCATCAGAAAGGCAAACAGCATCCCCGTGAAGAGCGAGCTGGCCGCCAGATGCCATACCTGGATCGCATCCAGAGAGATCAACAAGCCGATGACCACGCTGTTGATCAGCATAGCCACACGGGCCCAGAGGATGAGCGTCCGCTTCTCCACGCGATCGCAGATGGCCCCGCCATAGAGCGAGAGTGTTAGCGAAGACACGCTCCACCCAGCGCTGACCCAGCTCAGGGCAAAGGCTGAGCCAGTCAGATGGTACACGATCCAGCCCTGCGCCACCGAATTGAGCTGAAACGTGCCTGAGGAGGCGAGACCCCCCAGCCACAGCCAGCGATAGTGCTCGTTGCGTAAGGAGCTAAAGGTGCCTCGAATGCGCAAGCCGGTCACTGCCATGCTTGTCCCTCGGCGTAGAGATGTCCTTCACTATAGGCGCAGAGCCCTCTGGCGTCAAGGAAGACAAACCGCTTGCGGGTAGCTGCTCAGATTTGGGGGGAGGCGCGGAGCTGAGAGCAGGCGACGAGGGGGTCGTTTGCGGGATTCCGGGCTGGGCGGCCGCGCCTCCTTGGTGTATACTCTGGCGAGGCTGGCGCCGTACTGGTTCCCCACCAGGGTAAGGGCGCCATCGATAGGCAGGCAGAAAGGTGGGAGGGTTCACGATGCAGTATCGCAAGTTCGGTCGTCTGGGCTATGAGGTGTCGGCGTTGGGCTTTGGCTGCATGCGCTTGCCGTGCGAACCGGATGGCACCATCCGCGAGGAGGAGGCCAGGGCGATGGTGCGCTGGGCTATCGACCACGGCGTCAATTATGTGGATGTAGGCTATCCCTATCACGGCGGGCGCGCCGAGCCGTTCGTGGGCCGCACGCTGAGAGATGGCTACCGGGAACGGGTGCACCTCGCGACCAAGATGCGCATCGATCAGATTCAGGTCCGCGACGATTTCGATCGCCTGCTCGACTTGCAGCTCGAGCGCCTGCAGACCGATCACCTCGACGTGTACCTGCTCCATGGGCTGCGGCGCTGGCGCTGGCCGAGGGTCCGCGACCTGGGCGTCCGCGATTGGGCCGATAGGCAACTCGCCGATGGCCGTATCGGCGCGATCGGCTTCTCCTTCCACGATAGCTTTGACATGCTCAAGGAGATCATCGACGCCTACGACAACTGGTCGGTCTGTCAGGTGCAGCACAACTATCTCAACGAGCGCTATCAGGCCTCGACGCGAGGCCTGCGCTATGCGGCCTACAAGGGGTTGGCCGTGGTGATCATGGAGCCGCTGCTTGGCGGGCGGCTGGCCCAAGCCCCCCCGGACATTGCCGCCCTGTGGGCCAGCGCTGAGACGCAGCGCTCGCCGGCCGAGTGGGCGCTGCAGTGGCTGTGGGATCAGCCCGAGGTCTCGGTGGTGCTCAGCGGCATGAGCGCCATGGAACAGGTGCAGGAGAATGTGGTGAGCGCCGGACGCTCGGGCGTGGCCAGCCTGACCGGCGCCGAGATAGGGCTGGTCGAGGCAGTGCGCGACGCCTACCGGCACCGTATGGCCGTCAGCTGTACCGGCTGTGGCTACTGCATGCCCTGTCCCGAGGGAGTGGATATCCCGCGCAGCTTCACCGCGCTCAATAACGGCGTGCTGTACGGGAACATGGATGGCGCGCGGCGAGGCTACACCGGATTGATGGCGGACGAGCCGCAGACGGTGCTGGCCAGCTACTGCGTGCAGTGCGGCATGTGCGAGCCGAGATGTCCGCAATCTTTGCCGATCGGCGACTGGATGCCCTATATTCACGCGGTGCTGGCCGAGGGGCGGGCCTATCGAGAGGAGGAGGCCCCCGGAGACCCCAATAGCTGGTAGGCCATGCCCTTCAACGCCAAGGCTGACCCAACCTCAATGCCAGCCTCAGGCGAATGGTTCGGCCTCGCCTCAAAACCTGTGGTCCGCGTGGGCTGCATCCCGCTTTACACTGCCCTCACAATGAGCTAACCTGGGGCAATGCAGAGCCCGGCGCCCCGCGCGACCGACGGGCGCTGCATATCTCGTACACGAGGGCAGATCCATGATCTATCGCCAGCTTCTTGATCGCACTGCGCCCGACCGAATCGCGCGCGCCGGCGTCGTCGGCACCGGCCAGTATGCCACGGCTGTGGTAACCCAATCTCGCTATATGCCGCGCCTGGATGTGCCCATCGCGGCCGACCTGGATACCGAGGCTGGGCAGCGCGCCTTTCGGCGTGCAGGCTACAGAGACGACGAGATCGTGGTCTGCGAGAGCCAAGCCAGCGCGCGGCGGGCCTTGGAAATAGGCCGACGAGTAGTGGTGGCCGACGCCCAACTGCTGATGGATCTGCCCCTGGATGTGATCGTTGAGGCCACCGGCAGCCCCGAGGCCGGCGCACGGCATGCACGCGACGCGATCCGTCACGGCAAGCACGTCGCCATGGTCAGCAAGGAGCCTGACGCGGCCGTTGGCCCGATTCTCAAGCATCTCGCCGATCGGGCGGGCCTGGTCTATAGCGCCGTGGATGGCGACCAGCACGGCCTGCTGATCGCCATGGTGCTCTGGGCGCGAGAGCTGGGGCTGGAGGTGCTGACGGCCGGCAAAGCGCGCGATGGGGAGCTGATCTACGATGCCGCGGCGCACACCGCCAGCGGCGAGGGCCAGACCGTGGCGCTGGACGCGGCCGCGGAGGCCGCGCTCCAGCCGCTTCAGCCCGGCGAGGCGGCTGAGGCGACTGCGCGGCGCAAGGCCCTCCTGGGCCACCTGGCCCCCATCGGCGGTTTCGATGTCACCGAGATGACCATCGCCGCCAACGCCACCGGCCTGATGCCCGATGTGGAGAGCCTGCACTGTCCCATCGTGCGCATCTCCGAGATCCCCGAGGTGCTGTGTCCTGCCGATGAGGGCGGCATGCTCGGGCGGCGTGGCGCCATCGAGGCCATGACCTGCCTGCGCCATCCCTATGAGGCCGGCATGGGCGGCGGCGAGTTCATCGTGGTCTCGTGCGCCAACGACTACTCCCGCTACATCCTCACCAGCAAGGGGCTGATCCCCAACAGCCGCGACTCGGCGGCGCTCATCTATCGGCCGCACCACCTGTGCGGCGTGGAGACGGGCATCACGGTGCTCTGCGCCGGGCTGCTGGGCGTGCCCACCGGCGCGATCGACTATCGGCCCCACGTGGATGTGGTGGCCCGCGCCGTACGCGACCTCAAGGCGGGCGAGATCGTGGGAAACGATCATAGCCCCGATCTGCAGGCGGTCATGCGCCCGGCCGAGCCCGTAGGCCCGGGCCACGCCTTGCCCCTGCACCTGGCCAGCGGCCATCGTCTGAAGGTGGATGTACCGGCCGGGGCGTTGCTCACCGCGGACATGATCGAGGAGCCAGAGGGCTCGGCCTTGTGGGAGCTCAGGCGGGAGCAGGATAGTCGCTTTCTCGAATAGCGCACACGCTGAGGGTGCAGCGCCTTCTCAGGTTTACTGGGGGTGGCATGCCTCAACCCAATATCCTGGTGATCATGTCCGACCAGATGAAGGCCACGGCCAGCCATCTGTACGGCAATCCCTTCTGCCAGACGCCCGGCCTGGCGCGCC
>JAFGLK010000228.1 GCA_016928125.1 Anaerolineae bacterium | reverse complement strand
CCTGTACAAAGGGCGCAAGCTGGGCAACCTGGGCGACGTGGCGGCCATGTCGCTGATGAGCGGCAAGTCGTTCGCCATCGGCGAGGCTGGCATGCTGGCCACCGACGACCGCGAACTCTATGAGCGCGCCCTGGCCTTCGGCCACTATGCCCGTTTTGACGGGCGCGTGGAGAGCGAGGCGCTGCGCCCCTATCGTGGGCTGCCCATGGGCGGATTCAAGTATCGCATGCACCAGCTCAGCTCGGCCTTGGGGCGCGTGCAGATCAAGTCGTACGACGAGCGCTGCCGCGAGATCCGCCGGGCGATGAACCACTTTTGGAACCTGTTGGAGGGCGTGCCCGGGATCCGCGCCCACCGGGTGGATGAGGGCACCGGCAGCAACATGGGCGGCTGGTATGCGGCCCGCGGGCTGTATCTCCCCGAGGAGTTGGGCGGCCTTTCGGTGACGCGCTTTGCCGAGGCCGTCCGCGCCGAGGGGAGCGTATGCCAGCCGGGCGCCAACAAGCCGCTGCATCTGCATCCGCTATTGAACGACTGTGACATCTATGGCCACGGCCAGCCCACGCGCATCGCCCATAGCGCGCGCGATCTGCGCCAGCCTCGGGGCAGCCTGCCCATCACCGAGGGGATCGGCGCGCGGCTCTATAGCATCCCCTGGTTCAAGCACTATCGCCCGGAGCTGATCGCCGAGCACGCCCTGGCCTATCGCAAGGTCGCCGAGAACTATGCGACGCTGTTGGCCGACGATCCGGGCAACCCGCCTGATCTGGGGAACTGGTTCTTCTTCAGCTAGCTATCTGGCCGATCGAAAGGAGATCGCTTGATGCTGATCGATGCACACAACCATCCGGACTGGCACAAACACGATCTGAAGCATTTCCTGGGGAATATGGACGAGGGCGGCATCGATATCACCTGGCTACTGAGCTGGGAGGCGCCCCCGGACGAGTACGACCCGGTATATTACCGAGTGTGCTCGGGGGCCTTTGCCGCGAACCCGGTGGGGGCGCCCACGCTATTGGGCGGAGGCCCGCTCCCCTTTGCGCGCTGCCTGCACTACAAAGAGCAGGCCCCAGAGCGCTTTGTGCTGGGCTATGCGCCCGATCCGCGCCGGCCCGATGCCATCGACCGCCTGGGCGCCGCGGTGGACATCTACGGCGTGCAGGTGTATGGGGAGCTCAAGTTGCGCATGATGTACGACAATCCCGACGCGCTGCGCATGTTCCGTTACTGCGGCGAGCGCGGGCTGCCCATTACCGTGCACATCGATTATGAGTTCGACACCGGCGTCAGCTATCCGCGCCCCAATTGGTGGTATGGCGGGGGCATCGAGGCCTTTGAGCGCGCGGTGAGGGCCTGCCCCGACACAGTCTTCATCGGGCATGCGCCGGGCTTTTGGGCGCACATCTCGAACGATGGGCAGCACGACAAGGTGTCCTATCCCAAGGGGCCCGTGGTGCCGGGCGGCAAGGTGGTGGAGATGTTGCACGCGTATCCCAATCTCTACGCCGATACCTCGGCTGGATCGGGCCTGGGGGCGCTGGAGCGAGACCGAGGTTTTGCGCGCGAGTTTCTGATAGAGTTCCAGGACCGCATCCTGCACGGGCGGGACTGTTTTGATCACAAGCGACGGGCCTTTCTCGAGAGCCTCGATCTGCCGGCGGCCGTCCTGGACAAGATCTATGCAGGCAACGCGATGAGGCTGGCGGTGGCTCCAACTGGCTGAAGGTCCGCTGCACGACGCGCCAAGCTGAAAAGCCAATGGTCTGAGCGGGAGGGTGGTAGCTCATGCGTATCACGAGCGTTCGCGTTTTCGAGGTAGAGGGCGGCGAGCGGAGCGGGCTGGCCTTGTATGAAATCGAACGCGGGGGGCTGGCCCCAGGCCAGGCCACGCCCTATCGGGCGACCTTCACCGAGATCGAGACCGACGAGGGCCTCACCGGTCTGACACTAGGCGGCTCGGCGGCCTCCAAGGCGCTGGGGCAGGAACTGGTTGGCGAGGATCCGCTGCGTGTCGAGTATCTGTGGAACAAGCTCTACACAGGCACGTATCTGCGCCTGCACCGCATCCGCGACATGTCCGCCCTCGATCTGGCGCTGTGGGACCTGATCGGTAAGGCCAAGGGCGAGCCGGTCCATCGCCTGCTGGGCGGGCCCTGTCAGGAGCGCATCCCCGCCTATGCGGCCATGCTGGGCTTCTCGACCGATCCAGAGGACGCCGCTCGGGCCTCGCTCGAGTGGGTGGGGAAGGGCTTTCAGGGGCTCAAGTGGTATCTGCCCCACAATGCCCTGGCCGGCCAGGAGGGTCTGCGCCACAGCGTCGCCTTGATCGGCGCCGTGCGCGAGGCGGTGGGCCCCGAGGTCGACATCATGGTAGACTGTCTGCTCTCTGGACCGACCGATAACTCGCTGCTCTATGCCATCAAGCTGGCGCGCGCGCTGGAGCCCTACCATCCGACCTGGATCGAGGAGCCCCTCAGCTTTGACGACCTGGACGCCCATGTCAAGCTGGCGCAGGCGACTCGCATCCCGCTGGCCTTCGGCGAGCACTGGTACACGCGCTGGCAGATCAAGGCCATCCTGGACAGCGGCGCCGGCACCGTGTTACAGCCCGATCCAGGCTGCGCCGGGGGCATCACCGAGATGCGCAAGATCATGACCCTGGCCTCGACGTACGGCGTGCCCGTGATCCCGCACGCCAACGAGACCTGCCGCCACGCCGCGCATCTCTTGTTCGCCCATCCGGCGCGGGTCTGTCCTGCGGGCGAATGGGGCATCCGCATCAATCACAACGCGCAGCATTTCTACACCGATTTCTACGAGCCTGTGGGTGGCTATTTCTACCCGCCACAGGGGCCCGGCTTTGGCTATGCGCTGGACGAGGCGCGCATCGAGAGGCGACGCGAGCTATAGCGTGGGAGATCGATCTCATCCCAAGGGACGGCTCTCGAGACGTAGCCGGATCACGCTGGGCCTGGCCATCCTGGTCCATCTCTCCCT
>JAFGLK010000227.1 GCA_016928125.1 Anaerolineae bacterium | reverse complement strand
ATTCAGCACCGTCTTCGATCCTCGCTCCAAGTCCTAATGCAGGATCTTGCTCAGAAACTCGCGCGTGCGCGCCTCTTTGGGTGCCTCAAACAGGCCGTCCGGCGTGGTGTCCTCGACGATTCTGCCGTCATCCACAAAGATGATCCGATCGGCCGCATTGCGTGCAAACCCCATCTCGTGAGACACGACCACCATCGTCATGCCATCGGTGGCCAGGTCCAACATCACATCCAGCACCTCTTTGATCATCTCAGGATCCAAAGCAGAGGTGGGCTCATCGAAGAGCATGATCTTGGGCTGCATGGCCAGAGCACGGGCGATGGCGACGCGCTGTTGCTGGCCACCCGAGAGCTGGGCGGGATACGAGTTGGCCTTCTCTGGCATGCCCACCTTCTTGAGCAAATCTTGGGCCACCTCGGCCGCCTCGTGACGCTTACGCTTGCGAATGACGCGCTGCGCCAGGGTGATATTGTCCAGCGCGGTGAGGTGAGGAAACAGGTTGAATTGCTGAAACACCATGCCCACCTCAGCCCTGACCTTGTTGATGTTCTCTGCCGAGGAGAGCGGGATGCCATCGACTGTGACACTTCCCGAGTCAGGGACCTCCAGGTAGTTGATGCAACGCAGCAGGGTGGATTTGCCCGAGCCGCTTGGCCCGATGATGACCATCACCTGCCCTCGAGGGACCGTCAGAGACACATCATCCAGCGCCACCACGCGCCCATGATGGAAGGTTTTGCGAAGAGAATCGATTTCGATGATATCCGATCCGAATGACCGCAAGGTTGTGCTCCCGAAATCGTGGCTCTGCTCGCGCAGGCCACTAGCGTCCAATCTTGGTTTTGGACTCTATAAACTCTACGGCGCGAGACGAAAACAATGTTAAAACGAGATAACAAAGCGCCACAAGAATCCAAGTATCGAAGCTCTGGAAGGTTCGGGCCATGTACTCGCGTCCTCGGCGCGTCAGGTCCGAAACAGCGAGCACCGAGACCAGCGAGGAATCCTTGAGCAGGGCCACGAACTCGTTGCCCACGGGGGGAAGGATCACCCGAATGGCCTGAGGCAAGATGATATAACGCATGGCCTGGAGGTAGGTCATGCCTAGCGAGCGCGCAGCCTCCATCTGTCCATGATGGATCGAAGAGATGCCGGCGCGAAAGATCTCTGAGCCATAGGCCCCATAGCAAAAGGTGAGGCCCGCCACGGCGGCAGCGAACGGGCTCATGCGCAGATCGATGAGCCGCTGGCCAATGTCTCCTAGGGCCGGCGAAAGGCTCATCAAGGCCTCGCCGATCACATCAAAGACTTGGGGCAATGCAAACCAGATGAAGAGCAGCTGCACCAGTAGCGGGATCCCACGGACGATTTCCACATAGAGCGACGACAGCCCGTAAATGATCGGAGATCTCGAAATACGCCCTAAACCACCCAAAAGACTCACGAGGAGTATAAACCCGAACGAAGTCGCGCTAATGCGCAGCGTCACCAGAATGCCATCAAAGACGAAATTCCAGATCACGAGAAAAGGATAGGGCTTGAAGCGCGTCAGAAGCCAGATCGCGAGTATGACGGCCAGAACGAGTGCCCACCAGCTCGCGAGGGCGCGACGTGTCTCGCGCCAAAGGCCGAAAACCGCCACCGCGACCACAATCAGCCCTCCCAGCGCGACCCAGAAGCCTGCCCTGGGCAGCAGGGCCTGCCCCCCCTTGGCCAGAAGCAGGCTGCTGAAATCGAACTGATGAAACCAGGCCAGAACCAGGGCTGGGATTGAGAGCCAAGAGAGGGTGATGCTGGGCGGAATCATGCGTTCTGGCAGGCCGTTCTCGCTGCACCAGGCCCGGGCGATCATCACAGATACGAATGAGGCGCAGATGAGAGGCAGGGCCAGGCAGATGACGAAACTGAGCAAACGACCGACGCTTGAGGAGCGAGCGATCCGAATCAGCCATCCCCAGCCAGAGCTCCTCATCGGCGGCACCGGCTCGATCCGGATCGAAACGTCGCTGAACTCCTCGCCGGTCGGGTGCTGCCCCTGCAGAAGATACTGCTCGCGAACCAGCTCCGGGAAGGTCTTGACCGTAATCGTTCCGCCGGAATAGCGCGTTACCGCTGCACTGATGCGGTTGGAGAACATGGGCAGCGAATAGCCCACCAGCACGATCAGCACACCAGCCAGGCCCACCAGGAAGCGCCAGTGCCAACGTTCGGACGCGCTCAGGCGGTGGCCCACAAAACGGAACGTCTCGTTCAGCAACCTCTTTTCCTCCAGCACGCGAGGGACCGGGGCCTTGGCTCAAAAGGCCGCCCCACACCCCGCATACGGCGTTACTCCCCCAAGTAAGCGGCTTGCACTTGGCGATTGCTCAAGAGGTCCTGCGAGCTTCCCTTGAGGACGATCCGTCCTGTCTCGAGCACATAACCACGATGGGCAACCGAGAAGGCCATGGCAGCGTTCTGCTCAACCAGCAGAATGCTCGTGCCTTGCGCATTGATGCGCTGAATGATATCAAAGATCTCCTCGACGAGAAGCGGGGCCAGCCCCATGGAGGGCTCATCCAGAAGAAGAAGCTTGGGCTCCGACATCATACCTCGCCCCATCGCCAGCATCTGCTGCTCACCGCCCGACAGGGTGCTGCCAATCTGGTTGAGGCGTTCCTTCAGGCGCGGGAAGCTGGCGAACACGCGCTCCATTGACTCCTCAATGGCCCGCTTGTCCTTGCGCGTATAGGCGCCCATCTCGAGGTTCTCTCGTACCGTGAGCGTCGAGAAGATACGCCGTCCCTCCGGCACCTGGCAGATGCCCAGACTCACGATGCGCTCAGCGGGCGTTCGGGTCAGGCTCTCGCCCCGAAAGCGGATGTCCCCCTGCTGAGGACGCAGCAGCCCGGAGATGGTGCGCAAAGCCGTGCTCTTGCCAGCGCCATTGGCGCCGATCAGGGTCACGATCTCCCCCTCGTCGATGGAGAACGAGATGCCCTGCAGCGCCCTGATCGCTCCATAGGCTACGTGCAAATCATCAACCTCGAGCAGCATCGAACCTCATCCCCCTCTCTGATCTGCGCCCCAGGTAGGCCTCGATCACGCGCTCATTGCTCTGGATGTCGCGGGGCGTGCCGCGCGCGATCACTTGGCCGAAATCCATCACGGTGATCCACTCGCAGATCCCCATCACCACCCGCATCTGGTGTTCGATCAACAAGATGCTCAGCTTGAATCGATCGCGAATAAAGTGGATCAACTCCATGAGCTGCTCCGTCTCGCTCGGGTTCATGCCGGCCGCGGGCTCGTCGAGCAGCAACAATTGGGGCTCTGTGGCCAGCGCCCGGGCGATCTCCAGCCGGCGTTGCTCGCCATAGGGGAGGTTCTTGGCCAGCTCTTGCTGGCGATCCTCAAGGCCAAAGACGGACAGGAAATCTTGAGTCTGCTCGGTCAACACGCGCTCGTGGCCGCTGAATCGACCCAGGCGAACGATGGCCTCGAGCAAGCCATAGCCCGCATGGCTGTGGTTGGCGATGCGCACGTTGTCGAGGACCGTGAGGTTCTGGAAGAGCCGGATGTTCTGAAAAGTGCGGGCGATCCCCATATCTGTGATACGATGGGGGGCGAGGCCTGTGATATCCTGACCGTTGAAGCGAATCGAACCCTCGGTGGGCTCATAGAGCCCTGTAACCATGTTGAAGACGGTGGTCTTGCCCGCCCCGTTCGGGCCGATGAGGCCATACAGCCCCCCCTCCGGAACCGCCATGCTGAAATCGGAGACCGCTCGCAGGCCGCCCATGATCTGAGAGCCCGAGCGTCTTCCACCGAACACGATCGTGAGGTCGTTGATATCGATGATGCGCGGCGCATCGCTCTCGAAGCCGAGTCGATCATCCATGTCACACCATCTCCCCATTACGTTCGACCTCGGAGCGGTCCTCGCCCTCTGATTGGTCCGACGACTCACGGCGAGCGGGAGGCACAGGTGCTTTGAGCCAGCCCCATTCGTTGGTCCCCAAAAGGCCTTGCTGACGCAGCAACATGACCAAGAGCAGGATGATCGGATAGACGACAAAGCGCCAGTCCTCGAAGCCTTGGGGCAGCACCACACGTAACCCCTCAAGCATCAAGGCGAACGCGCCCGAGGCCACAATCGTGCCAGTCATGCTGCCCAAGCCGCCAAACACGATGATGATCATCGGATCAAAGCCTCTGATCATGTTAAAGGTACTCGGATGAAGAAAGCCAAAGAGATGAGCATACAGCCCGCCGGCCACGCCCGCAAAAAAACCGCCGAAAGCAAAAGCGAGCGCTTTGAGCTGAGCCACATCGATGCCCATGGTGCGCGCCGCGATTTCATCCTCCCGCACCGACATGATGGCGCGCCCATGGCTGGAGTAGATCAAGTTGCGCATGAT
>JAFGLK010000226.1 GCA_016928125.1 Anaerolineae bacterium | reverse complement strand
TTGTAAAAGCCGTTCATCTCGACTTCGCGCATCTCCTCCTCACCGATGACGCCCGCCTTGTAGTTCCAGGTGAAGCGCTGCGTGTCGGTGGAGCAGGCCACGGTCTGGCCCTCATAAAAGCCCGCCAGGCGCGTGCCGCCGGTGATGATGATGGCTGGCTTGTTGACCGTGGCCACAGCCATGGCCTGGGCGGGCACATCCTTGTCGCAGGTGGAGAGCAACACGGCGCCCTCGATGGGCATGGAGGCCAGCATCTCCTCGGTGCTCATGGCCATCAGGTTGCGGTAGATCAAGGTCGAGATGTCGTGGAACACCTCACACATGGAGATGGTCGGGAACTCGAGCGGAAAGCCGCCCGCCGCCCAGATGCCCCGTTTGACCGCGTCGGCCAACATGCGAAAGTGCCAGTGGCCAGGGTTCAGCTCGCTCCAGGGATTGACCACCCCGATGATCGGGCGTCCCATGTCGAAATCAGTATACCCCATACTGCGGACGTGTCCGCGAAAGGTGCCGTCCAGGGGATCATCCATACGAACCTTGCGAACCGGCACAACTTTTCTGGCCATTCTGCTCCCTTCGATGTCATGTTCGGTGCGTCTTCCGCCGGGGCGACACTCCCAGACCAAGGGGCGAGAGTACCGGACCCAGCATGCCGGGCGCACCGTTCCGTGGATTATCCTACCGCACAGGTAGGTGTCAAATCGCGGGCATCAGCCTTGTGGTCTGCTGGAAAGAACGGGTCCAGGAATGCTCAGCGGCAGGGCGGGACGCCATCCACGCCCACGTCGTGCACCTCGAGGACCCCCTGCTCGATCTCGGTCACATACAAGCGACCGCTCCCTGCGGGGCCGAAGGCCAGGTTGGTGGGGAATCCGCCTCCTGTCCTGAGTCGTCGGACGACCTCTCCATGTGGTGAGAGGACGGTCACGTCTCCCTGCCCCACCACGGCCACATAGAGCTCGCCATTGGCAGCGAACTTGAGGCCGTCCGGCCCCTTGAAGCCCGGCGGAGCCTGGGGATCGATCACGTTCGCGAAACGCTGTCGCGGCCCAGAGACGTGACCGTCGCGCCAGGGGTAGCGGTAGAGCCAGCCGGTGACCGTCTCGGCCACGTACAGATCTCCATCCCGGCCAAAGGCCAGGCCGTTCGCGAACCGGATGCCGCCATCCAACTTGGTTACCTGGCCGCTGTTGGTGTCGATGCGAAAGACGCGACCGTCGATAGCCAGCTCACGATAGTCGTCGCGCAAGACGCCCCCGGGCTCCCACTCGTCGATCAGGATGCCCGAGTCGGTCATATAAAGGGCGCCATCGGGGCCGAAGGCCAGGTCGTTGGGAAACAGGAACGGCTCGCCCTCACACGCGGTGGCGACGAGCGTCGTCTCGCCATCCAGGGTCAGGCGAATCAGAGCGGGATCGGCCGACTCGGCCACCCACAATACCCCATGGCGATCCAGGGCCAGGCCGTTGGGCCGCCCGGTCCTGGCGATCACGCGCCTGGATCGCCCATCGGCGCTGATCCGGGTGACGCATCCGCGATCGGCACCCATCTCCACCACCGCCCAGCTTCCGTCCGGCAGCAACACCGGCCCCTCTGGGCGGCTGAGTTGCGAGGCAAAGATCATGCGGTCTCCCTCCTGCCGGGCGCGGCTCAGGCCAGACGCCTGGGCGCGCCGCCTGTCTCAGCCATGAATGTAGCGGCGCAGGTAGGCCACGCTGAGCTCGGCCCAGCGCGCCTCCTTGGCGATCGTCTCCGCGAGCGTGGCCTCGGGTGGAGGCCAGAGCTCGAGAATGGCGTCGAATGAGCGATGATGGGCTCGCAGCACATCCAGTACCCAGGGCACATCGAGCCGCCCCTGGCCGGCCGGGCGCCCCTCGATGGTGAAGCCCATGTTGTGCGGCGCGCGGAAGAGGGCGAAATCCTTGATGTGCAAGTCCACCACCCAAGGCGCCAGAACGCCCACTACCAGTTCGGGGCCCTCCAGCGCCCCGAATGAGTTGACGGTGTCCAGGCAGATGCCCACATGCTCGCTGGCGACGCGCTCCAGGATGGCGGCCAGATCGCGCGCCCTGAAACGATCGTGGTTCTCGATCGCCAGACAGACGCCAGCCGCGCGCAGATCGGGGGTCAGGGCCTTGAGCAGCGCCACGATCTCGTCTAAGGACGGCTGATATCCAGACGTGTCGATCACGACGCGCAGGATGGCACCGCCAAAACGCCCACATAGCTGCAGATAGGTCAGCAGGTGCTCGCGAACCAGACCGCGCGTGCCCAGCACGATCCTTACGCCCAAGGCATCGGCCCGATGGGCCAGCGCGTCGAGGTCCTTTGGCGACAGCGTGTGCAGCGGCAGGTTATCGCAAATCTGCACCAGGGCCAGGCCGAGCTGGGCGGCCCTTTCGATCAGGTCGAGGGCCTGCATGGGCTGCGCGGGCGCCGGAAAGCCGGGCACGCCGATGGCCCAGGCGCAGGCGTAGGAGCCCAGACCGAGTCTCATCCACCCTGTTCCTCGGGCGAGGGCGCCGCCGTGTGCCCGGTGATGGCGCGCACCTCGTCCAGGATGCTCTGGGGCTCGAACACGCTGCGCCAGTCCGGCCGAAAGAGGCGCGCCCTGGCTCTGGCCACGGCCAGTTTGGCGCCATCCGAGACCTCAGCGTCGATGAAACCGAACAGGATGCCGGTGTTCACCTTCATATGGCCCAG
>JAFGLK010000033.1 GCA_016928125.1 Anaerolineae bacterium | reverse complement strand
GCGCTCGTCGAACTCAGTCGGCGCCAGGCCGAGGAGCAACTGCTGGCCGTGGTGCGCGAGAAACTCGAGCGCCTGGCTCGCCGCCAGTTGGAGGCTCCCGCCGCCGAGGCGCTCGCTCAGCGCGTCGCCCGGCGCGAGATCGACCCCTACACCGCCGCCGGGGAGATCGTGCGCGCGATGGGGCTGGATTTCGCGTAACGAGAGTCTCAGAATGACGGCCGCTATCGGTTCAAACAGGCGCATCAAGCAAACTGACCGATGCGGGGAAAGCTCAGGTAGCCAGAGATGCCCCGAAAGGATTAACTCTCATCGTCTGCACTGCCGGAAACCATTGGGCCAGTGTCGCTCTCTGGACCCAATATCGAGGTAGGAGTTCCAGCCAGATGCCCGTTCACCAGCCGCCATTGGTTGTCCTGGTGACCTCTCCCAGTGATCTCCCTGTGATCTGCGAAAAGCGACTCTCGGAGATCGACCACAGGCGTATGCTCATCGGGCTCGAGGCCAGCGATCAGAATGGGCAACGTAATCGAGAGCTCAGCGGCTGGCAACTCGCGTACGGCGCGTTCAAAGTTAACCACGTTTGAGTCGATGCGCCGGGCCAGAACGCCCATGGGAATCACGCAAAGGCCTATCTGGATCAGGCTCTGCGAGTATGCGGTCTGGAACTTGAAGATGTCGCTATACCAGCGCGCCATATTGCCGAACTGGACCTCGACTTGGATCGTCAGTCCACCAAAGCTCTTGCGGTAATCTGCTTCGAGTCCCGAATCCGCGATGCCAGTGGCGAGCGGGTGATGCTCCCAGCCAAGATCAACGGCAAATCGACGATCGAAATAGGTGTTTATCACTTGTTGGACCACATCCAGCCGCGTGTTCCTGGACTTGCCGGGATAGATGAACAGGGGCGTCGTCTCAAGCACCAAGTCGATTTCGTCCCATGCCGCTCGATAGCGTGAGTGCTGCAGGATTTCCTCGGCATAGCGGTAGCTGTGATATTCGACTTTCATCGCCAATTCATCCCTCCTCGCTGCAATCGAAGAGCCACTGAATCGGAACGTCGAGAACTCGGGCCAGTTTCGCTATCTCAACATCCGTGACCTGGCGCATGCCTAGCTCAATCTTGGCAACTCCCGATCGGCTTATGTCCCATCCCGCCAACTGGAGCGCAGTGGCGAGAGCTTCCTGCGTAAGTGGCGGCGTTTTCTCTTGCCGGGCAAGGCGCACTCTTGGGCCAATGATATTGTTCCTCATATGGAACATTCTACTCACGCAGATCCGCTTTCTCGTTCCACTTGCGGAACAATAGGGCGTATGGTAAAGTCTATCATGACAATAGAGCACCTCGGGGGAAGGAATCATGCTAGGTCAACTTGCCCTTGAAAACGCCGGAACGACGCGCCCTGCTCTTGCCAAAAGGTTCTCAGCAGATGCTGACGTCACATTGCACTATGGGGACTGCCTTGATCTGCTCCGGGATATTGCTGACAGGGACTGCAAAGCCGAGCTGATCGTTACATCGCCTCCATATAACACCGGCAAAGAGTACGAGCAACAGGTATCTCTTCCAGAGTACATAGCCGCTCAGAGACGGACCATTGAGGCTTGCCTATCGGTTCTGTCTCGCACCGGGAGCATCTGTTGGCAGGTGGGACACTATATTGAGGGCAGTGGGCGTGAAAAGGAGGCCTTCCCTCTGGATCTCGTGCTCTATCCAGTCTTCAAGGAGTTGGGGCTCAAGCTGCGAAACCGGATTGTCTGGCATTTCGGACACGGGCTGCATGAGAGATTTCGCTTCTCGGGGCGGCATGAGACCATCCTCTGGTTCACACGAGACGTGAACGATTACACATTCAACCTTGACGCCGTGCGTATCCCTCAGAAGTATCCGGGCAAGCGAGCCTTCAGGGGCCCCAATCGCGGGAGGCCGTCTGGAAATCCTCTTGGCAAGAATCCTTGTGACGTGTGGGATATGCCCAATGTCAAGGCAAACCATGTTGAGAAGACGGAGCATCCCTGTCAGTTCCCGGTGGCGCTTGTTGAGCGGCTCATTCTCGCCCTGAGCAACAAGGGCGATCTAGTGGTAGATCCCTATATCGGTGTTGGCACAACGGCAGTCGCAGCAGTCCGACAAGGCAGGCGTGCGGCTGGAGCTGATATCGAGGCTCGCTACATCAAAATCGCGAAAGAAAGACTAGAGGCCGCCTGGTCCGGGAGCCTTCGCGTGCGGCCCCTAAACAAGCCCGTGTACGAACCCCACACGAACACAACGCTCACTCAAGTGCCTGACGAGTGGCAGAACGAGACCGAGGAAAGGCTGCTGTGAGAGCTGTTCCGCTCAACGCTGCGCTGTTGAACTCCCTGCAGTTGTTGAGACATGCCTAAGTGGCGTCTTGTGTTTGCGACCTCTTATAGCGGGGAGGTTGCTGGTTCTCCAGTCGCCGGCAATTAGCTTGAGCAATCCGCACACAACATGACAGACTGCCGCAGATGCATTCTGCGCGACTATTGGATTCTCCTCGCCAACATAGGATGCAACCGAATCAATCCATCATCAGGATCAGGTTCCCGTAGGCATCTATGGTATAATAGGCGTATTGTAGTCCCCCTGGCGGGCGGCTGCGCGCACCGGCTCTACGGGCGCGCCAGTCAGCCCGCATATCCGAGGAGTAGCCTCATCTATGCTAAAGAAACTCGCTCAGGCGATTTTCGGAGACCCGAACGAGCGCGAGCTCAAGCGCCTGAATGCGCTGGTCGCGGCGGTCAACGCTCTGGAGCCAGAGATGCAGGCCATGCGCGACACGGATCTCCACCAGATCATGGGCCAGGTGCGCGATCGTCTGGCGCAGGTCGCCGCGCAAACACGCAACCAGCTGGCAGAGCTCGAGCATGAGCTTGACACCGAGCCAGACGAGGAGCAGCGGCGGGTCATCCGTCGTGAGATCGAGGCGCTCAAGAGCGACCTCGACGCCCAGGAGCGGCGCGTCCTGACCGAGGAGCTGCCGCGGGTGTATGCTGCCGTGCGCGAGGCCGCCGTGCGCACCCTGGGGCAGCGCCATTTCGACGAGCAGATCATGGGCGGCGTCGTGCTGCACGAGAACCGCATTGCCGAGATGAAGACCGGCGAGGGCAAGACGCTGGTGGCCACCCTGCCCCTCTCGCTCAATGCCCTCACGGGGCGAGGCGCTCACCTGATCACGCCCAACGACTATCTCTCCAAGTACGGCGCCCAGTGGATGGGCCCGATCTACCATCTCTTGGGGCTGAGCGTGGGCGTGATCCAGTCGATGGGCGAGGATCCCTCGATGGCCTCCTTCTTGTATGATCCCGACTATGTCTCGGCGGATGACCGCTACATGCATCTGCGGCCCTGCGCACGGCAGCAGGCCTACGCCGCCGACATCACTTATGGCACCAACAACGAGTTCGGCTTTGACTATTTGCGCGACAACATGGTGCTCGATGCGTCTCAGTGCGTGCAGCGCGAGCTCCATTATGCCATCGTTGATGAGGTGGACAACATCCTGATCGACGAGGCCCGCACGCCGCTGATCATCTCGGGCCAGGCCGAAGAATCGACCAGCGACTATCAGCGCTTTGCGGCCATCGTGCGCGGCTTGCAGCCCGAGCGCGATTATGCCGTGGACGAGAAGCAACGCATCGCCACCATCACCGAAGAGGGCATCAGCCACGTGGAGAGCCGCCTGGGGATCGACAACCTCTACGATCCGGCCCACTTTCAGCTCACGCCCTATCTGGAGAACGCCCTCAAGGCCAAGGCGCTGTTCACCCGCGATCGAGACTATATCGTCCGCGACGGCCAGGTGATCATCGTGGACGAGTTCACCGGGCGCCTGATGTATGGGCGGCGCTACTCTGAGGGGCTGCATCAGGCCATCGAGGCCAAGGAAGGCGTGCGCATCCAGAACGAGAGCCTGACCCTGGCCACGATCACCTTCCAGAACTTTTTCCGGATGTACCGTCGCCTGGCAGGCATGACGGGCACCGCGGTCACCGAGGCGGAGGAGTTCGCCCAGATCTACGACCTGGACGTGGTGGTGATCCCTACCCACATGCCTCTCATCCGTGAGGACCATCCCGACGTGGTATACAAGAACACGGAGGCCAAGTTCCGAGCGGTATACGAGGAGATTCGGGACTGCCATGAGCGCCAGCAGCCGGCCCTGGTGGGCACCCTGGCCATCGAGACCTCCGAGATGATGTCGCAGCGGCTGAAGCGCATGGGCATCGACCACGAGGTGCTGAACGCCAAACAGCACGAGCGGGAGGCCCAGATCATCGCCCAGGCCGGACGACCCGGCGCGGTGACGATCGCCACGAACATGGCCGGCCGCGGCGTCGACATCCTGCTGGGCGGCAATCCAGAGGGCCTGGCCCGCGAGGCGCTGCGGCGCAAGGGGCTCGACCTGCAAGAGCTCGAGCCCGCCGTGTGGGAGGAGGCCTACGCCAAGGCCAGGGCCGAGTGCGAGGCCGACCGAGAGGTGGTGCTGGCGGCCGGCGGATTGCACGTGCTGGGCACGGAACGCTACGAGGCGCGCCGGATCGACAACCAGTTGCGCGGACGCTCTGGGCGTCAGGGCGACCCGGGCTCGTCGCGCTTTTATGTGTCGCTCGAGGACGATCTGATGCGGCGCTTTGGCGGGCCGTCTGTGGCGCGAATCATGGATCGCCTGGGTGTGGACGAGGACATCCCGATCGAGCACGATATGGTGTCGCGAGCCATCGCCAACGCCCAGATCCGGGTCGAGGGCCACAACTTTGACGTGCGCAAGCACCTGCTCGAATACGACGACGTGGTCAATCAGCAGCGTCAGGTGATCTACGATCAGCGACGCTTGATCCTATCAGAGGCGAACCTCAAGCCGCTGATGCTAGACATTCTTGAGGGGCAGCTGCGGGGGATGGTCACGGCGCACACGGTCGGCGATCCGGAGGACTGGGACTTGCGCGGGCTGCATCAAGCCGTGGACGCCATGATCCACCTGCCGCCCGCCCATGGCGCGGCCGTATGGGAGCCGATGAGCAGCGACGAGATCGCAAATCAGGTGCTGGCCCTGGCTCACAAGGCGTATGCCGCACAGGAAGAGCGTCTCGGGGCCGACATGATGCGCCATATCGAGCGCATGGTCATGCTGCAGATCATCGACAACCTCTGGGTGCGGCATCTCACAGGATTGGACGAATTGCGCGAGGGGATCGGGCTGCGCGCCATCGGGCAGCGCAACCCGCTGGTCGAGTACAAGCGCGAGGCCTTTATGGCCTTCGATCAGCTTCTGGACGAGATTCAGGGCACCATCGCGCGCCTGATCCTGAATACCTCGCCGCGCCAGCCCGCGCGCCAGGCCAGGCCCACACGTCTCGCGGGGGCCAGCGGCGGCAGCGCCGGGAGCATGCGCCCGGCTCGAACACACAAAACCAAGGTCGGGCGCAACGACCCCTGCCCCTGCGGAAGCGGCCTCAAGTACAAGCAGTGCTGTCTGAAGAAAGGCTTATCGCCGGAGGAGGCCGCCGCCCAAGCGGGCCAGGTCGCTGTGGAGGGCAGATCGCGGGGACGCTAGAGCGTCGCAAGAAGACGACAGGAGGCAGAGAGGGATGCTCTCTGCCTCTTTTGTTGTGCCGCGCTGGGCCAGGGCGTCACTGGGTGGGAGATGGATAGACGATGGGCGCCTGTGTGGGCGCGGGCGTGCCACCCGGGAGTTGGCCCGTGTAGGGATACGGATAGGCGGATGCGTCTGGCGCAGGCGTCGGCGGGAGCGGCGTGGGCGCAGCAGTGGCCGCCTGCGTCGCCTCGGCCGGGGCCTCTGTGGCAGTCGCCTCGACTTCATCGGACGAACGGATGATCGTGGCTGGGGGCGGCGTGTAGCGGTCGCCGCCGCCGTCACCACATGCGGTCAGGACGACGGAGGCCAGCACCGCGATCAGAACCAAACAGCAGCCAAGCACAGACCGTCGCCGACGGGCTGGCCGTGTCGACAGGGATCGCGTCATCGAAAAGCTCCTCTCATGCGAGATGGGCAACCTCGGCCCTGTGTCAAGCCAGGCGAGTATAGCACAGGTCAGGGGAAGCACCAACGAGCAACCCGCACTCTAGTCGAATGCGATCTCTGACACGTGGCCGATCTCGGCATCGAAGATCAGCATGCGCTTGCGGAGCAGCTGGCCTGTGCCGGTCACGAGCTTGACCACCTCCTGCACCTGCCAGGCGGAGATCATCATGGGCGTGGCGGCGGGATTGCCGAGCTGAATCTCGATGCCGCGTTCGGGCACATCGCCCTCGCCGTACAACCCCCGCAAGCCTGGATCGCCAGGCAAGATCGTCATGACCTGCCCGGTGTAGCCGCCGATGGCGCCATGTACCAGAGGTGTCCCCAGCCTGCCCGCCACGCGCTCCAGGGTCAGGCGCGCCGGCAAGGTGTCCAGGGCATCCACGATCACATCGGCGCCGGCGAGCATCTCATGTCCATTGGCCTCCGTCAGCCAGGCCACGTAAGCCTTGACCTCCACCGCCGCATTCACGGCCGCGACGCGCGCCGCCATGTAGGCTGCCTTGGGCTGCCCCAGGCTGGCCTCGGTACAACCGAGCTGACGATTGAGGTTGTTCTCTTGAAAGATGTCGCCATCGATGATCGAGAGCCGGCCGACGCCCATCCGGGCGAGCAGGTCGATGATCCAGCCCCCCAGGCCGCCGGCCCCCGCCACGGCCACGTGGCTGCGTAAGAGGCGAATCTGCCCGTCCCAGCCCACCGTGCCCAGGTTGCGCCGATAGCGCTCTGGCACGATGTGCCGCTCAAGGGCCGCGATCTCCACCTCGCGTGGAGGTAGCTCCAGCTCCGCGGCTAGACAGTGAGTTGCCTCGAGCGAGAGCGACGGCGGATCGAGTTGCTGCGCGCGTCCCTCGGCCGCCACGACCTCCAAGGCCTCCGCCAGAGCCGATTCAGGACTAGGGCTACTCGTCACGACATGCCTCCCATCTCTCGAATGATCCTCCAAAGCGGCCACATCGGCCTCGCAGGATGCGCAAGGCCCTGCCGCGCAGACGCGGACGCGCAGACGCGGACGCGCAGACGCGGACGCGCAGACGCGGACGCGCAGACGCGGACGCGCAGACGCGGACGCGCAGACGCG
>JAFGLK010000225.1 GCA_016928125.1 Anaerolineae bacterium | reverse complement strand
TGCTTGTTTCTAGCAAGTTTCAGCATCACATCATTTGAAGCACGCCGATTCGGGGTCGCGTCCGAATATGCTCCTCCCGCATGCTGCCGCTTGCTCATCCTCTCTCCACGATGCAACCACGTCATTCTTGACAATCTAACTAAAATATAGTAACATATACTCTGATTGATCTATCGACAGTCAGCTCGGGAGGCTGTATGGCAAGGCAAAACGTGGATCTGGACATCCTGGGCATGACCTGCGCCAGTTGCGCACGGACTGTAGAGCGTGCTCTGCAAAAGACCGAAGGCGTCAGCGAGGCCGTCGTGAACATCGCAACCGAGCGGGCCAGTGTACTTTTCGATCCAGCAGTAGTCAAGACGTCAGAGTTGGTCGAAAAGATACGGGCAAGTGGATACGACGCGGCAGTGCAGCACATCATGTTGCCCATTGAGGGCATGACGTGCGCAGCCTGTGTGCGGCACGTTGAGCGGGCGCTCAATCGTTTGGAGGGCGTGGTCTCCGCCAATGTGAATCTGGCCACAGAACGCGCCTCGGTATCATACTTGCCGAAAGCAGTCAGCCTGGATGATATGAAGCAGGCCGTCAGCGATGCGGGCTATCTTGTGGCTGAAGAGCCAGATCTGGGGGTGGATGAGGGCACCGACCCAGAAGTGGCCAAGATGCAGACCGCTCGTCGGCGAATGTGGACCGCCTGGGCCTTTACGGCCCCAATCATGGTCCTGATGTTCTTGCACATGATCATCGGCATCCACTGGCCCAGCACGGTGGCCCTCTCCCTTGTGACCATTGGGTTGGCCCTGCCTGTGCTCGTTTGGCCAGGCCGAGCCACGTTCCGATCCGCCTGGAACTCGACCATCCACGGCGGCGCGAATATGGATGCCTTGATCGCTATGGGGACCACAGCATCCTGGATTAGTGGCCCGCTTTCGCTCTTTACGCCGCTTTCCAGCTATGCCGGCGTTGCGGCCATGATCATGGCCATTCACCTGACGGGCCGTTATATCGAGGCCAGCGCCAAAGGACGAGCATCCCAGGCCATTCGCAAGCTGGTCCAGTTGGGGGCCAAGACAGCCAGTCTGCTCATCGAGGATCAGGAGTACGAGGTTCCCCTCTCGCGGGTCAGAGTGGGTGACGTCATGGTCGTGCGCCCGGGGGAAAAGGTTCCCACCGATGGTGTCGTCGTCTTTGGCGAGAGTAGCGTGGACGAATCGATGGCCACAGGGGAATCGATGCCCGTGCCCAAGGAGATAGGGCAAGAGGTCATCGGTGCCACACTGAACCAGGCCGGGCTGCTGCACGTCAGGGCCACCCGGGTCGGTGCCGATACGTTCCTCTCTCAGGTGATTCGTATGGTCGAGGAGGCCCAAGGCACCAAAGTGCCCATTCAGGTCTTTGCCGACCGGGTGACAACGATCTTTGTGCCAGTGGTCATGGGCATCGCCCTGCTTACCTTGATTTTGTGGATCGTCTTCGGCAGCGCCCTTACGGGGATACTTGCCGCTGCTCAAGTCGTGTTGCCCTGGGTCGATCCCAACCTGGGCATCGCCACGCTCGCCTTGGTCGCCACGATCTCCGTGTTGGTGATCGCCTGTCCGTGCGCGTTGGGACTGGCCACGCCGACGGCGCTGATGGTTGGCAGCGGCATGGGCGCCGAGAACGGCATTCTGATACGCAATGGCGCAGCGATCCAGACCCTGCGCGCTGTAGAGACCATCGTCTTTGACAAAACGGGCACCTTGACGCTGGGCAAGCCCCAGGTGACCGATATCCTCACTTTCGCGGGCGCCAATGGACAGCGGCTGGCCGAGCGAGAGCTTCTGAAGCTTGTGGCCGCGGCAGAGTTGGGCAGCGAGCACCCCATCGGTCAAGCGCTGGTCGCTCGTGCTCGAGAGCGCGGCCTCGCACTTGAACAGCCAAGTCGGTTCGCCGCCCTGCGCGGAAAAGGCATTGCCGCACACGTGGGTGAGCACGACGTACTGGTGGGCAGCGTCCGGCTACTCGAGGAAGAGGGCATCGCGATAGGAGTCGCACAAGACGGGTTGGCCCGCCTAGAGTCAGAGGCGAAAACCAGCATACTCGTGGCGATAGATGGCCAGTTGGTCGGGCTGCTGGCCGTAGCGGACCCGATGAAAGAGGAGACGCCCCAGGTGATCAGCGCCCTGCACGAGTTGGGCATCCAGACCGCCATGCTGACGGGCGACAACCTGCGCACAGCCGAGGCCATCGCCAGGCGCGCAGGCATAGACCACGTGGTGGCAGGCGTGCTGCCGGATGGCAAGGTCGCTGAGATTCAGCAACTGCAACGCACCTTGGGCGTGGTCGCCATGATCGGCGACGGCATCAACGATGCGCCTGCGCTCACGCAGGCCGATGTGGGCATCGCCATCGGCACAGGCACTGACATCGCCATCGAGGCCGCTGACATCACTCTGGTGCGCGGAGACCTGTGGGGCGTGGTCAGCACCATCAAGCTCTCACGCGCCACCTTTGCCAAGATCAAGCAGAATCTGTTCTGGGCCTTTTTCTATAATCTGATCATGATTCCGCTGGCCATCTTGGGGCTGATGCACCCGGCTCTAGCCGAGCTGGCCATGGCATCCAGCTCGATCACGGTGGTCACCAATGCCAACCTGCTCAGGCGCGTGGACATTCGCGCTCAAAGCTGAAAAGCAGCGCGGCGCGGAGGCCCTCAGTGCCTTCTCAGGCGCACTGTAGAACCAGCTCGCCTGGCGCGGGCGCCAGTTCCAGACACACACGCCGCCCGACTATGGGACAAGTCGGACGGCGTGCTCATCTTTTGACACGATCTAGGCGACACGTTATAGTCACGTGTTGACGAACGAAGCGTCGTTCAGCGAGAGCCGTGCAGCCGAAGGGGCGGGCGGCAGGTGCCATGGACGGTGGAAGAGAGGCTCGGTTGAGGGGGCCAGGACTGGTTCAGATTTACACGGGCGATGGCAAGGGCAAGACCACCGCTGCCCTGGGGCTGGCTCTGCGTGCGGCTGGCCACGGCTATCGCACCTACATCGGGCAGTTCATGAAGGGGCAGGATTATGGCGAGCTACACAGCGTCGCCAGGCTCGCTCCCTATGTCGTCATCGAGCAATACGGCCAGCCCAGCTTTGTGCACGCCGATCAGATCAGCGCCGAGGACATCGCCTGTGCTCAAAAGGGCCTGGCACGCATCCAGGAAGTTCTGGATAGCGGGCAATATCAGCTCGTTGTATTGGATGAGATCTGCATAGCGCTCCATTTCAAGCTCATCGCCGTCGAGCAGGTACTCGATCTCCTGGCCCATAGACCTGAGGGTGTGGAGTTGATCCTGACCGGGCGCCGAGCGCCTCAGGCGCTCCTCGATGCGGCCGATCTCGTGACGGAGATGGTGCAGATCAAGCATCCCTACGAGCGTGGTGTCCCGGCCAGGCGGGGTATCGAGACGTGAGGCAACATGCTCTAGCATGGCTGGCCTGGGCCTGCAGTGCGGCGGGGCTGGCCCTGATGACGCGCAACCCTCTCTACATCGGCCTGATCGCCCTCTCGGCCTGGCTGACCTATACCGTCGTGAGCGAACAGGCGAGCGAGACAGCAAGGTGGCGCGCCCTGCTCAAGCTGGGTTTGTTCATCTGGGCGCTGACCATTCCTTTCAATGTGTTGATGATGCATTCAGGCACACACATCTTGTTCCGGCTGCCCAAAACGTGGCCTCTAGTCGGAGGCAACATCACGCTGGAGGCAGCCCTCTATGGCTGCGCGGCCGGCTTCTCGCTCTGGACGTTGCTGCTCGTCTTTGCGGCGTTCAATACCGCAGTGGACGTAAGCCAGTTGCTGCGTTTTGTGCCTGCGTCGCTCTATCAGGCAGGCGCTGTCACCTCCATCGCGCTCACCTTTGTGCCCCAGATGCTAGCCAGCGCCCAAGAGATCCGCGAGGCCCAGCAGATTCGTGGGCACCGCTTTCGGGGTTGGCGCGACGCGCTGCCTCTGTTTGTGCCTCTGCTCACCACGTCGCTGGAACGGGCCATCCAACTGGCCGAATCGATGGAATCGCGCGGATTTGGCGGCGAGCTCGGCTCGCAACCCCAGCCTGCCTTGGCCAGACAGCGTGGGAGCTTGCTGCTGGGGCTCGCCCTGGCGCTCTCTGGGTTGGTGGCGCGCGCCTACTGGTCCCAGCGCCTCTATGTGGGCAACTTGCTCATCCTGACAGCCGCCCTGTTGGTGGGCGGCGCCCTGCGCGCGATGGGCCGCCATATGCAACGCAGTCGCTACGGGCGCAGCCACTGGACGCGGAGCGATACGGCTGTCGTGCTGCTTTCCTTGGCAGCCCTGGCGATCCCCCTGTGTGTGCGTCTGGGCGACAAGCTGGCGTTGCTGTACTATCCCTATCCACCTTACTCCATGGCGCCCGAGTTCAGCGCGGCGATTGGCCTCGCGATTGCCCTACTCGGCTTGCCCGCCCTGATCCAGATGGCACGCGCCTCCTCACTCGAGGCGAACCCTCGGGCCAACACCATCCCGCGACAAGAGCCATGATCCGATTTTCGCACGTTTCCTACAGCTACGATCAGGATGCGCCCCCTGTACTGAGCGATCTCAATCTCGAGATCGCCGAGGGCGATTTTGTGCTCGTGGTGGGCGCATCTGGAGCGGGCAAGTCCACCTTCCTGCGCTGCCTGAATGGGCTGGTGCCTCACTTTTATGGGGGCGTGATCAGCGGCGAGATTCGCGTCCACCGCCGCGATCCGATCCGCGCCCAGCCGCGAGAGATGAGTCAGACGGTAGGGTTCGTGTTCCAGGATCCCGAGGCCCAGTTCGTCGTCGATACCGTCGAGTTGGAGCTGGCCTTTGCGATGGAGAACCATCATCTCCCGCAGCCGACCATGCGCAAGCGCATCGAGGAGGTGCTCGACCAGCTGAACATCGCCCATCTGCGCGAGCGTCGCATCAGCACCCTCTCAGGGGGCGAGAAACAGCGCGTGGCCATCGCCTCTGTGCTGACTCTGGAGCCGCGCGTGTTGGTCTTGGACGAGCCCACATCCCAGCTCGACCCACAAGCGGCCGAGGAGGTGTTGACGGTCCTCCAGAAGCTCAACGCGGACCTGGGGTTGACGATCATCTTGGCCGAGCATCGCCTCGAGCGTGTCGTGCAGTATGCCGATCGTATGCTCTACTTCCCAGGCGGCGGACAGGCCCCATTGGACGGGGCGCCTCACGAGGTGTTGCGCCAGATCGAGCTGGTGCCGCCTCTGATTCAGCTCGGCAAGGCGCTGGAATGGGAGCCTTTGCCCTTTACGATCAGAGATGCACGCCGCCACATCTCGGCCCTGGCGCTTCACCCACCACCCAGGGAGAGCCCCCCTCCTGCGCAGACGGGTCCGGTCGAGATCGACATCGAGGATCTCTGGCACGCCTATGACGGCCACATGGCGCTCAAGGGTGTGAGCCTATCGATCGGCCGCGGGGAACTCGTGGCCATCATGGGCCGCAACGGCGCAGGCAAGACGACGCTGCTCAAGCATATCATCGGCCTGCTCAAGCCCGCACGGGGTCGTGTACGGGTGCGCGAGATGGACACACGCGATACGCCGTTGGAGAGGCTCGCTCAGATCGTGGGCTATGTGCCGCAAAATCCCAATGCGCTCTTGTTCGCCGATACGGTGCATCAGGAACTGGCCTTCACGCGCCAGAGCCACCAGCTGCCTGAGCGTGCACCCGATGATCTACTGGCGCTACTTGGCCTGGCGCAACATGCCAACGCCTACCCGCGCGATCTCAGCGTGGGCGAGCGACAACGGGTGGCCCTGGCGGCCATCCTGGCCGCCGAACCGCAGATCATCCTGCTGGATGAGCCCACCCGAGGCGTCGATTACGAGCAGAAACGCGCCTTGACTCGATTTCTGCAGGCGGCGCGTGCTCAGGGACACACGGTCATCCTCTCGACGCACGACGTAGAGTTGGCGGCGGCGAGCGCAGATCGCGTGATCCTTCTCGGAGATGGCGAGGTGGTAGTAGATGGCAGCACCCGTCAGGTCATGAGCCAGTCGATGGTCTTCTCGTCGCAGATCAACAAGCTCTTTCGCGATGAGCGCTATCTCACCGTGGCCGATGTCCTGGAGAGCCTGAGATGAAGATCGGCGGCCGACGGCTTTCGATCGGGTTCGATGGCCTTGTGCTCGCGGTTGCCAGCCTGCTGGGCTTTGCGGCCTTTGCATATCCCTTTTTCACCACGACGCTCGCCCAGGGGGGCGTGACCGGCGCAGCCCATGCGCAAGACGCCCCCTTGATGACGATCGTGCTGGTGCTGCTCTGCCTGGGGGCCGTCTTTGCCGCGCTCAACTCCACAACGCCCGACCGCCGCATCAACGCGAAGATGGTGGCTATTCTGGGCGTGCTGACGGCGGCCAACGCTGTACTGAGAGCCGTCCCGGGACCGGCCGGCTTTGCCGCGGTGTTCATGCTCCCCATCCTGTGTGGCTATGTCTATGGCGCCACCTTTGGGTTTCTGCTGGGGGCGCTATCCTTGCTCGTCTCTGCGTTGATCGGCGCTGGGCTGGGCCCTTGGCTGCCCTACCAGATGCTGGCCGTGGGCTGGGTGGGTCTCACTTCGGCCTGGCTACCGAACCTACAGAGGCTGGGCAAACTCGAGGCCCTCATCTTGGCTTTGTGGGGCTTCTTATGGGGCCTTTTCTTTGGGGCCGTCATGAATATCTGGTTCTGGCCCTTTGTGTTTCAACCACAGCAGGCCGAACTGCACTGGGAAGCGGGGCTTGGGCTCAGGGAGGCCCTGGCGCGCTACGCGGCTTTCTATGCGGTCACGTCGCTCTGGTGGGATCTCGGCCGCGCGGGCGGCAACGCCCTGCTGATCGCGCTCTTTGGGGCACCTCTCCTCAAGCTCCTGAGGCGCTTTGCCAAGCGCTTTCACTTTACCCTCGCCGATCGGGCTCAGCCCGTATCCGAGCACTGATCGCGAGTTCTGCGCTGCCGCTCGTGTCAGCGGACCAACCTTGGGGCAGGTCCCGCGCCGCCCAGTGTGTTCGTGCCGGCTCCGCCGCCGAAAGCCAGTGAGCGCCAGTGGTCGAACCGAGCATCGGATAGCTCGGCCCCCCGGCACACCGAGATCAGGCCGACGCGGCTTCCCTGTGCGAATTCAGCGCCCGCGAATGTGGCTACGACAACCCCGTTGACCGCACACGTGATCTGCTCGCCAACGCGCTCGACCGAGAGGCGATTCGTCGCCCCGCCCGTGTGAATCGCCGCGGACGTGGTGGGAGCGATAATGTCCGTGCCATCTTGTCGGATCACGCCAAAGAAACCTTCGGGCGAGACCACAAAGGCCTGGTAGGGGCTGTTTGGCGGTTTCTCGACCAGATTGAAAATCAGTCCATAACTCTGGGGTTCCTCATTGGCCGCGCGAGCGTCGACTTCCAGGCGCAGATCGCCCTCATGTGCCCAGGCCGGCAGCGAGCCCTTCTGGCGCTCGTCCGGCGACACCTGGATGCGGTATTCTCCCTCGACATAGTCCATGAGATAGGCCTGAGTCGAGGTGATGAGCCAGCGCCCAGTGATCTCGCTGAAATCGTCGCGCCATTCGTCAAGCGGCGTGGGCGTCACGCTCACGGTGGGCGTAGCCGTTGGCGTGACCGTCGGAGTGGCCGTAGAAGATGGCGTGGGGGTGGGCGTCGGCGTGCTGAGCACGGCGTTACGCAGCACCAGGGGCATATTCAGTTCAAAGGCCCCGGGCTGGGGCAGATCTACCAGCAGCGCATAATTCTGTGCCAGCATGGGCACGTTCCGCCCGCGCACCTCCACCCGATAGGCGCCAGATTGCGCGCGGGGTAGATAGACGCACTCGACATTGTTGACGCGATCGGCGCTGCCGCCGACCACCGACCAAACCCCCTCGATGCCCGAGGCCGAGCCGAACACATTGCCGAGATACGTCTGGCCATCTGGCGCGGTCACCTTGAGATCCAGATCATTGACCAGCGCCACGGCAGCCTCCACCGCAGCGGGATAGTCGGTCCAAACGAGGCTGAAGCGCGCAGGCCGAGAGGAGCCCGAGGCGTAAAAGACATGCGTCCGAACCTGTCCCGTCTGCAGGGCCTGGGTCTCGTCCACGAAGCGCAAGGTGGACGTGGTGGCCGCGCGCACATCGATGACGCCCCAGCCCTCATCGTTGTTGGGGATCGGACCAGCGTCGCCATAGGGAGCCGCATATTGCCCCGGCATATCCTTCGCCGTCTGGATCAACGTGGCCTTGACCAGGGCAGCGCTGGGCGCGTGGCCGCGCGCTTCATAGGCCTGGCGCACCAGAGCCGCGCTCCCAGCGACCAAAGGCGTGCTCATGCTGGTGCCACCGAGATACATATAGTAGCTATCCACATATCCCCAAGGTCCAAGCCCGCTGGTGGCCACACTGGAACGCAGCGATGCGATCCAGGTGCCGGGCGCCACCACATGCGGGGCCAAACGACCATCCCGCGTAGGCCCTCGGCCGCTCAGGGCCATCATGCCCCGCGCCCCTGCGTTGGCCATGGGGTCATCCCGCATCGGATTGGCTGGAAAGGCGTCAGGATACGAGAAGCCATAGGTCGTGAAGCGATCCGCGCGTTGGCTCTCGGCGGCTCCCACCGCGATGATGTTCTTGGCCGTAGCAGGCGGCACGATGGAACCCGCGTCCACGCGGCCATCGCCATTCCCATCGCGACCATCATTGCCCGCCGAAAAGAGGATGACCATGTCGCGATGATCCCAGACAAAGCGGTCCGTCTGGCGACATTCCTCCGTATAAAAGCCATTCAGTCCCTGGCCTTCAAAACCCCAGGAATTGGTGTGGATGCGGCTGCCCCAGCCATACGCTTCGGTGTACAGGCCGGTGAGATCGGCGGGAACGCCCACCAGGCCATAGCCATCCGTGAAGCCCTGCGCCTCGGCAGCCGCGCTCCAGTCGCAGTACTGCTGCAACGCCTGCATCGTCAGCTGGGCACGATAGGCCACGCCCCGGTAGCGCCCGTCCGAACGAGTGCCGCTGCCCACTGCCGAGCCCGCGACGTGGGTGCCGTGGCCATAGTCGAGATCGGCGATGCCATCATCTGCCACGGGGTTGTCCAGATAGCGGTGCCAAAGCGACGAGATGGGCCAGCTCCGCCAGCCGGCGATCCGGCCTTCCACATCGCGGTGGATGTCGCCGGTGATATAGGCCGAGTCGCGCCCGGTATCGAGGCCGGTGTCGGCTACGTTGATGATCTGTCCATCGCCAGCCAGGCCCGCCGTCCATACTGGGTCGGCGAACACCAAATCGGTGGCGATGTCGTTGTGCAGACGCGGCACACGCAGGGGCGAGATCCAACGCACAGCGGGATCGCGTGCCAGGGCCTCTATCTGAGCCTGGGTGGCCTCGACGAGCAGCGAAAGCCCCTCTTGCCCGATCACCTGGATGTTCAGAGAAGCTAACCGATCAGAGAAGGCCGTCGTGGCCTCGACGGCGCTGCCCTCGAGTTCCACACGTACCGGATGGAGTTGGTCGGCCAGCATTTGCGGCATACCCAGCGCGGGGCTCAATCGAAAGCGGGCTTCGAATGGGCCGCTCCAGATCACGCCCGGCAGCCGAACCAGCTCCGAGGCGCGATCGGCAGGCACGCTGACTTTGTAGGCATAGTCGGGGATGTAGTCGAGGATCGTGGCCCCCCAGGTCTGCAGGGCCGCACGCCACGCGGGCCTGATGGGTCCTTCATACTGCACCAGGTAGGTCAGGCGCTGCTGTGGCGCCCTCTGGAGGACGACAGGTCGTTCTGCTACTGGGCTCTCAGTGGGTACAAAGGTAATGCCCTGTAGACGAATCGCTGACGCCCCGACGTCCTTCGCCGCTGGCCAGGCGTCCTCGGCCGAAACGCGTGCCCTCGTGTTCGGCTGGGGCCAAGCGGCCACGGCCGCCAAGGCAAGTCCGGCGCAGATGAAAGGGAGGATTCGAGCCAAGAGAGGTCGCCGTCTCACATCACCGTTCCTCTCGAGAGCGCTTCAGCTTCAGCGCACGAACGGCCCGCAGGTTCATTCTACCATCGCGCTCCATCTGGGTGAAATGGCATCCGGATCCTACGATGGACCCAGCTCGTGGCATGTGCGAGGACGTAATCCATACGATGAAGAGGCCTGGCCAGACGGGTGACTGGCCCACAAAACTCGACGAGCTCTATCGGATCGTCGCCCACACGATCGATAGAGCCCGTCTTACCAAGGAGGAGAAGAATTAGCTGACCTTCTTTTTGAAGGTTCAGCCCACGTCGCGCGCAACTGCTGGTCGGTGTCGTCGTCGAGGTCACCACCTTCTCACAATTGCACCCATATTGTAGCGCGCGGCCCATGATCACGCATGGGTCAAAGCGCACAAACCCCTTTAGGCATATTGGCTTATCCGTCGATCGTGCCACCATAGGGCTTGCTATAGATTCACGCCCATTTCGTCAAGCTTGGCCTGGATCAGGCGATAGTCGAGCTGGCGGGGCAGCGTGTTGAGCCGGGCGCACAAGGCCGCCGCCACGCCGGCCCCCTGACCGATGGATATCATGTTACCCATGCTTTTGCCGCCATAGTGGCCCAACATTGTCGCGGAGCTACAGCGCCCAGCGACCAGCAGCCCCTCTACATCGCGCGGCAGCAAGGAGCGATAGGGGAAGAGAGCGCCCTGCCGAATCGCCGTGTAGGGCCGCTGCTTCCCCACAGGGTCGCTGCCACCATACTTGCTGGCGATCGCATCTGGAAACTCGGTGCCCTCCATCACATCCTTGTCGTCGAACCGATACTCGCCTACCAGGCGGCGAGTGTCGCGCGCCATGGCATAGCCGCCGGTGCGCATCAAGTAGACGTTCTCCATGCCGGGCAGCTTTTTCTCGCGCGCAAAGCGCACGAAATCGAGCGCCTGGTCGATGGCGAGCTTTTCCACCAGCGTGAGCGTCTCGCTGCGCGAGCAGTCCAGCCTGAGGTCGAGGGATGTGCCGTTGTTGAGGGACACCACACCGGGAATGGTCGTGCGGTTGAAGCCGATCCAGTTGGGCAGATTGTAGCCCTGGCCTCGATAGTCATTGAGCAGGTCGTTAAAGGCTTTGTACTGGTGGCGATCCAACTCCAGGTCGCCTTCCAGCCAGGCGAAAAGCCGATCCGCATCTACATTGCAGACCGCCCAGGCCACGGTGGCCGGGGGTCGCCAGCCCGTCTCGGGATCGCCCTCTGTCTCCATCTCGCAGCCCGCCAGATAGGCCACATCGCCGTCGCCTGTGGCATCGATGATGGTCTTGCCCCGATACAAAACCCGGCCCTCCTTGGCCTGTATGACCACGCCGGTCGCTCGGTTCCCCTCTTTGGTCACGTCCACCACCGGGCTGTAGAGCTGGTAATCCACACCATAGGCCTCAAACAGATCAAAGAGCACCTTTTTGAGGTATTCCGGGTGGACATCCAGGTTGCCACCGCTGCCCGGACGGCTGACCGCGCGCTTACCCGGGATCGAGGCCTCAGCCCCCCACCGGCGCAGGGCATCTACAAGGATGCGATGCACACCGCCGCGATCGGTTTCGGCGTTGTCCTTGAAGAGAAAGTTGATCTCCATCCACATGGCGGCCGTCGCGGTGCCGCCGAACTGGCTGCGGGCCTCGAGGATCAGCGTTCGCGCGCCTTGGATCGCCGCGGCCAGGGCCGCCCCGATGCCGGCCGGGCCACCCCCTGCCACGATGACGTCATACACGGCATCGCGCTTGGGGCTGCATGCGTACAGGCCAGATGTGCTTGGGTTCATGGTGCTCTCCATCGTAGGATCATGAAGGCCGAGCCGCCTCAGGCTCGAGCTGCATCGTGGAGGGAGTGTAAATGCGGAGCCCGCGATCCGTCAAATCGGGTGCAGCTTGGGGTGAGGATTGAGTCCAGACGCGCCTGAGAAGGGCATCTACGCATGCCAAGCCATCGCGAGGATTCGCTCAGCCACCCAGGGCACCGGTTGGAGCGCAATGGCAGCCATGGTACACTAGCAACATGGAGTATCTCTATCAGGGCTTGACCAAATCGATCTA
>JAFGLK010000224.1 GCA_016928125.1 Anaerolineae bacterium | reverse complement strand
CTGCACATCGGTTGAAGCCTTAACATCCCGTTTGCCTGTGGGGGCCATCCATGCGCTATAACGTCGCGCAGCTCATGCAAGAGGGCACCGGATCGTTCCGTCAGTACGAGGTGCACGGCGAGTTGGTGGAGATTGACGAGAACAACCCGGGGCCCGTTCCGATTGCAGGCCACATTACCCTGATTCGCACCCTGCGTGGCATCTTGGCCACAGGAGACTTTACCCTCCAGATGAAGGAGCCCTGTCGGCGTTGTCTGGAGCCGGCAACCATCGACGCTTCGTTTGAGGTGGAGGAGGAGTTCTTCCCGTCGATCGACATCGAAACGGGGGCCTCCCTGCCGCACGCCGATGACGACGAACCAGAGCTCATGATCGACGAGCATCATATCCTCGACCTTACGCCCGTTCTACTGCAATACGCTGTTGTGGCAGGCACCAGGGGGGGACTCTGTAGCATAGATTGTAAGGGGTTGTGTCCTATATGCGGGGCGAATCGCAATCTGGAACCTTGTCAGTGCGATACCATCAGAATCGACCCGAGATTAGCGGTGCTCGCCCAGCTTCTCAATTCCGAACCGAATACTGAAGACCTAGAGAGGGAGACAGAATAGATGACGCCACTTCCAAAAAGAAAACTGTCAAAAGGGCGTACCCGCCGTCGTCGTAATCACGACGCTTTGACGCGTGTCAAACTGGTCGAGTGCCCATCCTGCCACCATATGCGTTTGCCTCACCATGTGTGTCCAAACTGCGGGAGCTATCGCGGCGAGACAGTGCTAGAGATAGAGGCCTAGTCGCCGGCCCACCCTTGCGGGGCTAGAGGGCCCACGGAGGTGTAGATCGTGGAAGGCCAACCGGGGACGGTTCGTATCTCGCCTCAGGTTCTGGCGACTATTGCACGGCTCACAACGCTCTCGGTGCCAGGCGTGCTATCCATGTCTAGCGATCTTCCAGGTGGCCTGGAGCGTTGGTTCAAGGGGCGCTCTGGGAGCGGTGATGGCGTCCGAGTTGAGGTAGTCGACGATGCGGTGTCGGTGGAAGTGCATATTATCGCTGCCCGCAACGTGAATCTCTATGAGCTCGGGCTGAAGATCCAGACGCTGGTCTCACGGGCAATACAGGATATGGTGGGTATGCCAGTGCTAGCCGTCAATGTACACGTCGAGGACGTCCAGATCGGCCCAGCAGGTGGGTAGTGGGCATTGGTGGAGATAGGCCTTGAAGCTTAGGCGCCGGGCTCGCATTTTGGCCCTTCAGGTTCTTTTCGAAGTCGATATCGCGCATCACGATCCGGGCAAGTGTCTTGCGGAGCGCCTGCTGGATTCTCCTCTTGCCTCAGCCGGCGCTGAGTTTTGCCGGGCGCTGTTGTACGGCGCGCTCGAGCATGGCGACGCGCTGGATACGATCATACAGCGCATCGCCCCAGAATGGCCCCTCGAGCAGATGGCGCCTGTAGATCGAAACATCCTGCGCCTCGGCTCATTCGAGCTCCTCTACCAGGACGATACGCCTCCCAAAGTGGCCATCAATGAGGCCGTTGAGTTGGCCAAGATGTTCGGCAGTGATAGCTCGGGACGCTTTGTGAACGGCGTGTTGGGCACGCTGTTCTCTCAGAAGCATGAGCTTCTGTCGCTGGCTGAGCCTTCGTCCAGCCCAGAGATCGCTTCCACCAGGGATGCCAGCGGGAAGGATTAGGGTGTCTCGCTTCAGACCAGGAGGTCATCCGCTGTCATGTTCGGCGTAGGGACTGGCGAAATCCTGCTCATTCTGGTGATCGCCATGTTGGTGGTTGGCCCAGAACGCATGGTCACGTTTGCCCGCCAACTCGGCCAATGGATCGCCAAGTTCCGTCAGGAGACGGATAGCGTCACGGCCGAGTTCCGCGAGGCGCTCTCGCTGGATCCGGAAGAGAGCGAATCGGCTACTGAAGCGACAGCCCAAGCCGGCCCAGGGCAGGATGATGGCGAACATGCGAGAGCCCAAGCAGCCCCGCCTCAGGCTACATCGGCAACCCCGGTCGCGCAGACGGGTCCTGTGATGGGCCAACGGCAGGATGGCATCTCGCCCTTTGCAGACAGCGAACGCAGCGAGACGCCTTGGCCCGCAGACGAGCTGTCCAGCGTTCCCTCGGCGGAGCCCGGTGTGGATAGCGAAGTGATCGCCCTCGATGTGGCTCGAATGGGCGCCAATGGCGATGAGCTGGAGCCGACGCTCCTGCAAGAGCCGCAGGTTATCCTGGACGAAAGCGAGCCCGAAGAGACGAGCAGCGATGGTGAGAACAAGGGGTAAGAGCCGATGTCTCACGACGTAGAAATGTCGATCTGGGAGCACCTCGATGAGCTGAGATCGCGCATGGTCAAGGCGGCGATTGCCCTGGTGATTTGCACCGCCATAAGTGTCGTGTTCACCAGTCGCGCGCTCGAGATTCTGGTCTCTCCTCTAGACAATATCCCTCAGACGATCCGCCCAACCGAATCGTTCATCGTCTACTTTCGCATTGCTCTCATCGGCGGGGTCACCCTGGCCATGCCGGTGATCGTGTACCAGGTCATTCGCTTTATGCTGCCCGGCATGTTGCCTCATGAGAAAAAGTATCTCTACTATCTCTTGCCCGGCGTGACGGTTTGCTTTGCCAGCGGCGTGACTTTTGCTGCTTTGATCATGCTGCCTGCGGCAATCAACTTTATGCAGAGTTTTCTGAATACAACGATCGAGAACCGCTGGACGCTCGATAACTATATTGCCTTTGTGACGCGGGTCTTGTTTTGGATGGGCATGGTCTTCCAGACACCGCTCTTGGTGTTCTTTCTGGCTAAGCTCCATGTCGTCACCGCCAAGCAACTGGCGCGCTACCGAAAATACGCGGTCTTGGTCATCGCGGTGATTGCCGCGTTGGTGACCCCCACCCCTGATCCCATCAACATGGCGATCGTGATGCTTCCCCTCTATCTCCTCTACGAAGTTGGCATCCTCCTGGCCCGCTTCGCCGTCCGCAGCCGTACGGAGGACACCCCAGAGTCGACGGCTGAGGTCGCCGCCTAGTCTGCGGCAGGCCCTTCCCCGCTGATGGCGGCCAGGGCAAACCCCGAGGGAATGCGATGGGCCATGATTAGCCCATCTCCGGCTCTCATCCTGCCCGAGCCCGCGCGTGCGAGGCCTGATGGACAGCCGCTGCCGCGCGGCGCGCTCGCTCGGCCCAGGTGACGGGGCGAAAGCGCCAAAGGTAGAGCATCGTGCGCACGACCCAGTCGAGCGTCATGGCGATCTGGACGCCCGGCAGGCCAAGTCTGAACACCAAGACTGCCAGCAATGTAAGCGGGATGCGCACCAGCCACCCGCCGATGCCTGTGACCCACATGGTGGAGCGGGTGTCCCCCGACCCACGCAGCCCTCCTGATAGGCACTGAGCGACCGCCATGAGCGGCTGACCGGCCGCAAGAATCTGCAGCGGCAGGATGCCCTGCGCAATGATGGCCTGATCGTTGGTAAAGATGCTCAGCATGGCGCGTGGAAAGCCCACGAAAATGGCCGCTCCGAGAAACGATACGCCCATAGCGATCTCAATGGAGCGGAACACACTGCGACGCGCGCGCTGAATATCGCCCGCACCCAGAGACTGACCTGCCAGAGTGGTGGCCGCCACCGAAAAGCCAAAGGCGGGCATCATGGTGATGTGCTCGACCCGCGAAGCGATAGTGTAAGCCGCATAGGCTACCGTGCCCAGACTGGCGATGGCGCGCGTATAGGTCAGGAAAGCCACACGCATGAGCAGATTCTCGCCTCCGGCCGGCAAGCCCACGTCCAGCAGTCGCCTGAGAATGTCACGGTCGGGCCGATTGAGCAGCCGCTTGAGCGGCAGGGGCGAGTGGTGGCTGAACAGCAGCATCACGACGGCCAGGCCCGCCAGACTGCGCGAGACGGCCGCAGCGATGCCTGCGCCCAACACGCCCATCGGCGAGATGGGGCCCCATCCGCGGATCAAGACCCACGATAGGGCCGCGTTCAGAACGTTCATCGCCCCCATGATATACATCGGCGTTTTGGTATCGCCGGCGCCGCGCAGCGCGGCGTTTCCCACCGTGAGCATGGACATCAGCGGAAGCGTGCCCGCGAGATAGGGCAGATAGCGCATCCCCTCTGTCACGGTCTCGGGCTCGGCCCCCATGGCGATGAGTGCCCAACGGCTGGTGGGCAGCAGGAGGGCCAGGCACGCTAGACCCATCGCGATGCCCACCAGCATGGATTGCTCGAATACTCGCTGGGCCAGGGCCCGGTTGTTAGCACCTACCGATTGGGCCACCAGCGAGGTCGTGCCAGTGCTCACCGCTTGCAGGAAGGTCATGCCGATCATCTCGATGTTGCCCGAGAGGCCTACCGCCGCCAATGCAGCGGCGCCCAGGTGTCCCACCAGAACGCCATTGACCAGGCTCACGAGCAAGCTCAGGATGCGCTCGGTCACCGCAGGCAGACCTAAGCGTAGCACCTCGCGGCGCAGATCATCCGAGGCGACCGGCCTGGCCGCCAGCGGTCGCCGCAGAACACGACCAATCGGTTGACGCAACTGCATTGATTTGCTCCTACACGATTTGTGCAGCGCCTAGCCGCTGAGGCCGCAGCGCATGACGTCCATTATAATCCCTAACATCCGAAATACCTACAAACGTCACTCATCATCAAGCGCACAGCTTTGACACCCCCTATGGGGCAAGGTACAATGGCTTGCCTGCACATGTAGGAGATAACCACACCTTGGAGCACAGTGGGTGAGCATGAGCGCGAGTCAGTCTGAGGATGTGGATGCCATCCTGGCGGATCTGCAAGCGGCCCTGAGGAAACATCGGGCGGCCCTGGAGAGCATGGGGGTTCTCGATCCACCAGATCCCCTGGCCAACGTGCGTCAGCATCAGTGGGTCAATTCGCATCTGCCCATTGGCTGGCCCAAGATGCCTCGGGGTCTCGTGCCCAAGCTGGTGGCCTACGCCCAAAAGATCACACGCCGGCTCTTGCGTTGGTACATCAATCCAATCATCGACCAGCAGAACGCCCTCAACGCGGCGGTGAGCGAGGCCCTGGCCCGCCATGAGGCGGCCTTGGCGCGCCAGGAGCGTGAGAGTGTGGCTCTACGGCAGCAAGTCGAGGCTCAGATCCAGTCGGCACTGGCGGTAGAGCGCGAAGGCCGCCTGCAACAGGAGGAAGCGTTGCGCTTGCGGCTGCAACGCCTCGAGAACTGGGCTCGCGAGGGACGGCAAGCTGTAGAGCCTGCGCCAGAGCCCTCAGCCCCTTCGCTTCCGTCGGCCCGCTCGGATGATTTTGTGTTGGGCGCGTTGTACCGCAACGTGCACCAGATGGCTGCACGCCTGGGCGACTATGACGACCTGTTCCTGTGCCTCGTGCGCGCGCAGGCCGATGGGCGAGCAGAGCGACGGCTGGTGCTGGATGTGGGCGCGGGTCGGGGTGAGTTTGCGGAGCATTTGGCCGGATTGGGCTTGGACGCTTACGGTATCGACATCGACGCTGATGCCGTCGCCATCGGACGTGAGGCGGGCCGCGATGTGCGCTGCGAGGATGCGCTGACTCACTTGCAGTCCCTTCCTGATGGCAGCCTGGCTGCGGTGAGCTTGATCCAGGTGGTTGAGCATTTCCGCCCGGAGCAGCTGCTGACCCTTTTCCGGCTGATCGCCGCCAAGCTGGCCCCGGGTGGATTCATCCTGGCCGAGACGATCAACCCGGTCTGCCTGTGGGCGCTGGCCAACTGGTACCTGCTGGATCCCACACACCGCACCCCACTGCATCCCGAGTTGGCGCGCTTTCTGCTGGAGCAGGCCGGCTTGCATCGCATCGAGACGCGCTATCTGCACGCCGTTCCTGATGCTGAGCGCCTTCAGAGCCTACCTGAGGTGGAGGGGCTGCCCTCCCTGCGGGGCTTGGCCGTCCACCTGCAGCAGAACACGGAGCAGCTCAATCGTTTCCTGTATGGCCCGCAGGACTATGCCATCGTGGCCTACCGACCGGGGGCGTAGCCGTGCGTATCGCCGTGTGCAACAGCCAGGTGCCTTTTGAGTACGGCGGCGCCGAGATTCTGGCGGATGCGCTGGTGGAGCAGTTGCGCGCGCGGGGGCATGAGACAGTACTGGTACAGCTGCCACAGAGTTGGCATCCCAAAGAGAATATCCTCAAGAACTACCTGATGTGGCGCCTGGTGGACCTTCAGACGGCGCATGATCTGCAGCCCATCGATCGGGTGATCACCCTCAAGTATCCCGCCTATGCTGTCAGTCACAAACACAAGATCACCTGGCTTGTTCATCAGCTGCGCCAGGCCTATGATATGTTCGGAACGGAGCATTGCTGGTTTGACAACTCCTCTGCGGATCAGGAGCTCCGTGAGCAAATCAGAATCATGGACACCAGGACGATCAGAGAGTCCAAGGGGATATATTCCATCTCAAAGAACGTCGCTGGCCGGCTGGCGCGCTACAATCAGGTGGAATCTCAAGTTCTCTATCCTCCGCCGGCCATGGATGGGCGCTTCCACAACGACGACTATGGCGACTTTGTCCTGAGCGTGAGTCGACTGAATGCGCTCAAGCGCGTGGATCATCTGGTGAGGGCCATGGGATATGTTCGTACGCCAGTTCGGTGTGTCATCTCTGGCCGTGGTCCGGATCTGGACGATCTGAGAAAACTGGCTGTCAAGGTTGGCGCACAGGATCGCATCGATTTTCTGGGATTCGTGGCCAACGAGGAGCTCCTCCGCCTCTATGCCTGCGCCCTGGCGCTCTACTATGCCCCGGTTGACGAGGACTATGGCCTGGCGACGGTGGAGGCGATGAAGTCCGCGAAACCCGTCTTAACCACAAACGACAGCGGCGGCGTACTCGAGTTCGTCCAGGATGGGATTACGGGCTATATCACTCCATCCGATGATCCTGCGACGCTGGGGGAGCGTATCGACAGGCTCTATGCCGAGCGAACGCTGGCCAGGCGCCTCGGTGAAGCCGCCCGATCCCAAGTGAGCGCCATCACGTGGGATCGGACGATTGACAGATTGCTGGATGCATAGACTCATGCGCATCGCTCTCTTTACACCGGTCAGCCCTATCCGCTCCGGACTAGCGGAGCATATCGAGGGGTTGCTGCCTCTGATGTCGAAAGAGCTTGACATCACTGTGGTGACGAATGACGAATACCATCCTACGCATGCGATGTTTCGGCCTGGGGCTCCAGGGGGCATACCGGTCCTTGATCGTGAAGGCTTTGAGCAGTGTGCTCATGAATTTGACCTCGTTGTCTACCAGATTGGCAACGTAGCCAGCATCCATGGCTACATGCTCGAGGCTATGCAGTGCCATCCCGGTTTGGTGTTTCTGCATGACCTGTGTTTGCATCATGCCATCCTGGGCTGGGCTGTAGGGCGCGGCAATCCCGACGCCTATGTATCTGAAATGCGCTACAACTATGGTGCGGAGGGTGTGCAGCGCGCCTATCAAGTTCTGAGCGGCCGTGGCGAGGAGATCATGAACGCCTATCCTCTGATTGACCGCGTGCTTGACAGCAGCCTGGCCCTCATCGTCTCCAATCCCTACATGCGCGGCTATCTGGTTAGCCGTCGTCCGAGCCTGCGAGTCTACCACATCCCACTTCAATTTCAGGTCATCGCGCAGCTCTCAGCGGTTGACCCGGTGGCGATCCGCCGCAGCCTGGGTGTTGGCGAGGGACCGCTGATTATCACGGTGGGGTTAACCAGCCCGCACAATCGCCTGCCTATCGCGTTACGGGCCTTTCAGCGGCTAGTGGGGCGTCATCCCAAGGCAACCTATGTGTTGATCGGGTCTCCGCAGAGCAAGCAAGAGCTGCTTGACCAGATCGGGCATTTGGGCTTGGGCGACAGGGTCCGGCTGACCGGCTGGGTCTCAAACGAGGAGCTGGCGTACTACATGCACATCGCCGACGTGGCCGTGCAGTTGCGTTACCCGCACGCAGGGGGCACCAGTTATCCGCCCATCCTGCTCCTTGGGCTCGGTGTGCCCACGATCATCAGCGATATCGAGCCCATGGCGGACATTCCCGAGGACGCCATCATCCGCATCCAGCCGGAGGCCGCCGATGAAGAGGATCAGCTCTTCGCGACACTCGATTACCTGCTGACGCACCCGGAGGTAGCCAGCGCGCTGGCGGCCAGGGGCAAAGCCTACGTGCGGGAGCATCACGCACTGGACATGATCGCGGAGCGATTCATCTCGGCGATACGGGAGGTTGCGGAACGCCAGCAAACGCTGCGTGTAGAGATGCAGGCTCGTCAGCGGGCGCACTCTAGTCAGGAGCCGCCCAGCCGTGGTGGAATGGCCGACCTTGCGGCAGAGGCCTTGGCGCAGCTCGGCGTGCAGCCTCCCAGTGACAGCTTGCTCAGACCGTTGGCCCACGCGATCCATGAACTGCTCGCCGACGCGGCCCGCTCGCATGGATCAAGCTAGCCGTTCGTGAGATGACCAGCGGGGCCAGTTGGAGGAGGGAGAGCTGGATCTGCCTATGGCTGAGTCGATCTTGTCCCACCTGATCCTCCCAGCACTTTTGGCTGCCGTCACGCTCGTTGGCTGGCTGCTGGCTGGGCGACTGGTACGCTTGCCGGTGCGAAGCTGGGTGGAGCGCCTGGCTCTGTGCGCCCTGCTGGGCATCGTCGCCGTATCTTGGATCGGCACCATCCTGGCATGTTTGGGCATCTTTCGGTGGTGGCTGCTCCTGGGCGCGCTGTTCCTGTGGATCGTCTGGACCCAGTGGCGCGCCTATCGTCGCCACCTGCCCCCAGAGCATCTGGGTACTGCGCCCCCCAGGATGCCTGCATGGGTCGGCGTCACCCTCATCGGGCTGCTTGCCCTCGCGAGCTGGTTGTACAGCAAGCCGGCTGAGACACTGCTTCTCACCACCGATGCCTCGGTGTACACGATCGGGGGCATTTTGCTCACGCGCGACGGGACGCTCTCCTTTGCGCCAGAGGCCATCTATGATTTTCAGCACGCGGCGCCGGGCGGCTATTGGGAGCCGACGATCACACTCCCCAAGCCTGCCTATCTCGATTTTATCGAACAATTCTCCTATATGGAGACCTCTGGACCCGTTCTATCCCATCATTATGGTCCGTTTTTCCTTTGGTCTATCTTGTCGCCTGACCTGGAGATCGGCTTTCTTTCGCTGCCGAAAGTGTGGTCAGCCATCTGCGTCTGGCTCCTAGGACCATCCGGCGCGGTCTGGCATGTCGGCCTCTTTGGTGTGTTGGGATTGGCTCTCCTCTACGCCCTCGGTTCGCGTCTCTCAGGATCGGTCGCTGGCCTGGTGGGGGTGCTTTTCCTGGGTGCGAGCCTGCTGCAGCTCTGGTTTGCTCGCTTCCCGGTGTCCGAAGTTCATACCCAGGTTCTCCTACTGGGGGGCCTATACCTTTGCCGGCTATTGGATGAGCATCGAGGGATGGATGCGTTTGCGCGCCCATTGGCGCTCTGGAGCGCCTCTGGGCTGGCGCTTCTTACTCTTGCGCGTTTCGAGGCACTGCTTCTAGTCATCCCGGTCGCATCGTTGCTCCTTCTCGGATGGCAATCGGACCGCGCCCGTTCTCGCGACGTCGATCGTGTGTGGTTGATCGCACTTCTGGTCACCAGTCTGCTCGGCACGCTTTTGAGCGTCGCGACATCTCCGCTCTATTTCGTTACCCGCGCGCTGACGGTCCTGTCCCTGGAGGCTTTCCGTGTGGCGCTGGCGTTCCTCGTGGCTCTGTTTCTCGGGGCCGGCGTCCTCGCGATCCGAGGCAGACTGCGAGGCACCGTCGCATGGTTTGCCCGGGCTTCCCAATCGCTGATCTCCGCGGGGTGGCTCGTCTGGGGGGCCTTGGCGCTCTGGCTTCTCGTGTCTCGCCCATGGGCCTATAGCCTGCCAGGGTGGCTTGTTCAGTATTGGACCCGCCCTGGACTCGTTCTGAGCATACTGGGCGCGTTTTGGATCGCTTGGTCCAGTCGCGGAAGTGCCGCACGAGCCGAGCTGAGCGCGTTTTATGGAGTGCCTCTCGTGTTTCTCTTTCTCTACTCTGCCAGTCCCATGGTCGCGCCCGTACATCCCTGGGCCATGCGAAGGCTGGTGCCCATCGTCATGCCAGCTCTGGCTCTGGGCGCCAGCCACGCGATCGTGCGAGGGGCTGCGTGGATACGTGCCCACCTGGATCAGAGCAGGGCGCGCGGCGTCGCCCGGTGCGTCTATCCCCTAGCGGCCCTGCTGGTGTTGGTGCAGGCCTTTACCATAGGGCAGCGCGCCTGGCCCCTGCTCAGGCATCACGAGTACGCGGGCATGTGGTCGCAGTTGGAAGCCTTCGCGGGCCGGTTCCCGCCAGGCGCTGTGCTCCTATTCGACGATGGCGAGATCGGCTGGAAACTCGCCCCAACCATGGAGATGGTCTTCGACTTGCCTTCCTTTGTGCTTCAAGACAGGGAGGCGATCCGGAGCGACTCGCCCGTTACGGACCGCCTGATCCAGTCGGCGTTTGCCGGCGAGCGGCAGGTCTTTTTCATCGTGACGGACGATGGATCGAACTGGCGACCACCGCAGTGGCACCTGGAGGGGCAGTTCCTCGAGCAGGTCGAGGTGCCTGTGCTGAGGCATCCCACGGGCCGGCCTCCGAATGCGACCGATCTGGCTCAGCTGGTGTTCACTCTGGACGTATACCAGGTCCTGCCCGTCGTTGAGGCGCAGAGCCACACGGCAGTGCAGAGCGTCAGCGTTCGCATGGGCCCGGGGAGCTATCCCCATCTGACTTCCGGCTTTTACGCTGTCGAGACCACCCCCGAGGGCGATTCGTTCCGCTGGACCCAAGATGAGGCCCTGATCGTCCTGCCCTGGCCCGGTGAGGATACGGCCGAGCCGGCCGACTTCTGCCTGAAGGTTGACCTCTCGGGTTGGCGCCCAGAGGGGGAGCGAGTGGCGCACCTGGTTCTCGAGGCCGAGGGCATCCCGCTTCTCGAACAGGATCTCGATCCACAAGCCAGGTGGGCTAAGTTGGAGGTCTCCGGTCGGGACATCGAAAACGTCAACCTGGATGATCTGGAGCTCAGCCTGCAGAGCAACACCTGGAACGCCGCCGCCTTCTCTAACGGGGCCGACGAGCGCGATCTGGGCATCGTGCTCTACGGCTTGGAGCTCATTCCCGGACAGGCATGTCCCCAGTAGATTGAGAGAGCGTCCCATGGACGACACGTCCCCATGCCTTCTGGCCATCGACATCGGCGGCACAGCGCTCAAGGTCGCCCTCTTCAGCGCGCAGGGCGAGCTGCTCGGATTGCATGAGGCGCCCATCCCGCTGCACTCGCCCCACTCAGGCTGGGCCGAGGTGGATCCCCAAGACTGGGGCCAGGCGGTCACACGTGGCGTGAGGGCCGTGCTGGTCGAGGCGACGATCCCTCCCCAGCGTGTCGCGGGCATCGGCCTGAGCAACATGATCGGCACGGTCGCCCCCCTGGACGCCGAGGGCCGGCCTCTCCGCCGGGCCATTGCCTATTTCGACACGCGCAGCGCCAGCCAGGTGGCTTGGATGCAGGAGCGCGCCCCGCACGCCGTTCAAGTGACGGGCAACCGCCTGGCCACTGGCAACACCAGCCTGGCCTCGGTGCTCTGGATACGCGAGCACGAGCCTGATATCTATGCCGCCGCCGAGGTTTTCGCACAAACGGGCAGTATCCTCTTCCGCTGGCTGACCGGCGAGACGCGCGTCGACTGGACGAACGCCAGCTTCTACGGGCTGTACGACTATCGGCGGCGCGCGTGGAGCGGCGAGCTTGCCGAGGCCTTTGGATTCGATCTGGCGCGTGTGGCGCCCGTGATGCCGCCCCACTTCATCGCCCCACTGTGCGCCGATGTGGCAGCCAGCCTTGACCTGCGGTCGGGCCTCCCGGTGGCGCTGGGTGGCCTGGATGGCGCCATGGCCTCGCTGGGCGTGGGCGCCATCCACCCAGGCGACGCCTTTGACGTCAGCGGCACATCCGAGATGATCGCCGTGTGCCTGCCTGAGCCGGTGGCACCCCCTGAGCTGCTCGCCCGCTGGCACGTGGTGCCCGAGGTATGGGTGCTCATCGGCGCCATCAGCACGCCGGGCGCCGCCTGGCAGTGGCTGGGGCGGGTGCTCTATCCGAGCGGCGCTGGCCAACCGGGCCCGACGCCGCATGACGCGCTGACCCAGGAGGCCGCGGCTTCGCCGCCTGGGGCCAATGGGGTCGTCTTTCTGCCGCACATGATGGGCGAGCGCGCCCCGATCTGGGATCCCCACGCCCGTGGCGTGTTCTTTGGGCTCTCGCTCAGCACCACGCGAGGCGATATGATTCGGGCGGTGATGGAGGGCGCGGCCTATGCCATGCGGCATCTGCTCGAACTGATCGAGGGCGCGGGTGGCGTGCCCGTGCAGCGCGTGGTCAGCGTGGGTGGTGCCTCGCGAAACGCCCTGTGGCGCCGGATCAAGGCCGACGTG
>JAFGLK010000223.1 GCA_016928125.1 Anaerolineae bacterium | reverse complement strand
CGGCCACTGGGGCGCCGAGGTCAAGTTCTCTGGCTTTGACGGGATCATCATCCAGGGCAAGGCCGACAAGCCCGTCTATCTCTGGATGCACGACGGCGAATGCGAGATCCGGGACGCAGGCGATCTGTGGGGCACGGGGACCTACAGCACCACGAGCGTGCTGCGCGGCCGTCATGGCCCCAAGACGCGGGTGATCTCCATCGGACAGGCGGGCGAGCGCCTCTCGCGCATCGCCTGCATTCAGACCGAGACGGGCAATGCGGCCGGCCAGGGGGGCTTTGGCGGCCTGATGGGCTCCAAGAACCTGAAGGCCATCGCGGCCCACGGCACGTTGGGCGTGCGCGTGGCCGATCCCGAGCGGCTGTTGAACTTGTGTCTGTGCGATCCGCACGAGGGCCAGAGCCCGAACGTCCCCGGCGGCGGCCCAGGCGGCCCGCGACGCTGGCGCCAGCCGACGGAGAGCTCGCGCAATCGCAAGTGCGGCTATTGCGCCACGCCGTGCACCAATCGGCTCTATATGGAGATCCCTGGCGAGGCGACCCACGGCGTTTTCACCGCGACCCAGCATTGCTGGGGCTATCGCACCTCGCACAACGCCGGCATCGAGACCCGCGCCATGACGGGAGATTTCGGCATCAACGGCTGGGAGATCTCCTACGGCCTCCTCCCCTGGCTGCAGATCTGCAAGCAGCACGGCCTGATCCAAGATATTGACGGCCTCGAGATCCCCGTGCCCGATCACCCCTTGGAGAACCTGGATGATGCCGGGCCCGCCTCGCCTGAGCTCATCGCCGCGCTGTTGCACAAGATCGCCTATCGCGAGGGCGAGTTGGGCGACGCGCTGGCAGACGGGGCCTGCTACGCCGCGGACAAGCTCTTTGAGGGCCAAGGCATCCCGCTGTTGGATCACATCTACCCCCGGCGTTGGGGCGAGACGAACCACTGGAACGGACACTGGGGCACGGGCGGCCGGCCCTACTTTCCCTTCTGGCTGGTGCCGGTGATTCAGTTCTGTGTCGACACGCGCGACCCGGCCAGCGACTCGACTCACCAGTACACCGAGCACGTGCTGCGCTACTTCCCTGAACATGGCCCCCACCAAGGGCCGCTCACCTGGGAGCAGGCGCGGGCCGTGTGCGAGCAGGTCTACGGCCATCCGGAGTGCTGCAACCCCAATCTGGCCTATGACGTGCCCGAGACCAAGGCTCTGCCCGCCATCTTTCACCACAACCGCGGCATGCTGGTCGAGTCGTTGGTGCTCTGCGATCGAGAGAACACGCGCGTGTTCAGCATGGCGACCGAGGATCGCAAGGCCGACACGGCCATGATGTCCAAGCTCTTCTCGGCCGTCACCGGCCATGAGATGAGCGAGGCGGAGCTAGACGCCAGCTCCGAGCGGATTTTCAACCTGGTGCGGGCGCTGGATATCCGCAACCATGGCCGTTCGCGGGCCGACGACGACGAAGTGGCCCGATACCTGACCTTCCCGTCGTTCGTGGATGGCGTCGAGCTGGATCTGGAGCAGTTCGCGACCATGATGGACCGCTACTATGAGCTGCGGGGCTGGAATCCGCAGAACGGCTGGCCGACCCGCGCCAGGCTCGAGGCGCTTGACATGGCGGATGTCGCCGACGAGCTCGAGGCGCTGGGCAAGTTGGGCTGAGAGAGCGGCCTCTGGGGGCGATACGTGGCTCTCGCAAAGGCCGCTTGGCTGTGTGCCACTCCAGAGCCAGAGGCCCTGGATCTGGCGCACGCAAACATATCATCTGTAGGAGTAGCTGCTCATGTCTTCTGAATCGAACTACGAAGAGACCCTGCAACACGTCAACACCCATTCCAAGCCCTCTGATCTGCGCATCACAGATGTGCGCGTCGCCACCATCGTGGGCGCGCCGATGCGTTGCCCGCTGATCAAGGTCTACACCAACCAGGGCTTGGTGGGCTATGGCGAGGTGCGCGACGGCGCCGATAGCCGCTATGCGCTGATGCTCAAGAGCCGCATCCTGGGCGAGAATCCCTGCAATGTGGACAAGATCTTTCGACGTATCAAGCAGTTCGGGCATCATGCCCGCCAGGCAGGGGGCGTGTGCGGCATCGAGGTGGCCTTGTGGGACCTGGCGGGCAAGGCCTTCGGCGTGCCGATCTATCAGATGCTGGGCGGCAAGTTCCGCGACAAGGTCCGCATGTACTGCGATACTGGCGTGCATGGCCGCCACACCGGAGCCGCCATGGGCGAGGCCCTCAAAGAGCGCCTGGCGCGCGGCTACACCTTCCTCAAGATGGATGTGGGCGTCGGCCTGCTGCGCGGCGAGCCCGACACCTTGAGCGCTCCGCTGGGCACGATGGAGCGCATGAGCAACCTCTGGCGCCGCCCGCCGGCCGACCTGTCGGCTGAGGAGCGCCGCGATCTGCGCCGTCGCGCCTATGAGATCATGAACGTGGCCCACCCCTTCACCGGCATCCATGTGACGGAAAAGGGCTTGGATTACCTGGATCAGTACGTCTCCGAGGTGCGCTCTGTGCTGGGCTATGAGGTGCCCATCTCGACCGATCACTTTGGGCACATCGGCGTAGAGGATTGCATCAAGATCGCCCGCCGGCTGGACAAGTACAACCTGGCCTGGTACGAGGACATGATCCCCTGGCAGATGACCGATCAGTATGTGCGCCTGGCCCAGTCGTGCACCACGCCGATCTGCACCGGCGAGGACATCTACCTGAAAGAGAACTTTGAGCCGTTGCTGGCCGCTGGCGGCGTGTCGGTGATCCACCCCGACCTGCTCTCCTGCGGCGGCGTCTATGAGCTGAAAAAGATCGGCGACCTGGCCCAGGGCTATGGCGTGGCCATGGCGGTGCACATGGCCGAGTCGCCCATCGCCTGCCTGGCGGCGGCCCACGCGGCGGCGGCCACGGAAAATTTCCTGGCGCTCGAGTATCACTCGAACGACGTCCCCTGGTGGGATGATCTGGTGACCGGCCCAGCCAAGCCGATCGTGGATCACGGCTGGATCACGGTCCCCGACGCGCCCGGCCTGGGCATCGAGTCGCTGAACGACGAGGTCATCGCCGAGCATCTCGACCCCGAGGAGCCCGGCTTGTGGGAGCCCACGGAGCAGTGGAACGATTTCTTCGGGAATGACCGCCTCTGGAGCTAGAGACGCCCGTGGCGTGATCCATCAGACATCTGGCCTAGGGCTTGGCGCCCTGGGCCAGCCTGCCCCAACACAGGGGCGCGCGGCTTGCTTTGCGGGTTTCTCACGGCTCCGAGGCGCGGAAGAGAGGTGAGTCATGTTGCCATCCATTTCGCTCTTGCGCCAACATCTGACGACGGTCATCGCCGACAAGGAGGCCCAGGGGCACCGCACCGAGGGCCTCGCCGAGCGGCTGGCGGGCTTGCCCGATAGCTATGACGCCCTCTGGGCCTTGGCGCTCGAGTTGCGCGACCTGCCCCTCCGCCCCGATTGGCCCTATCGCGAGCCGAACGACCTGGACGAGATCTGGGCCGAGTGCGATCCACGCCGCCCCACGGGCGCGCTGGCCGATGTCGATTTGCAGGACAGCGCCGAGCGAGTGGAGACAGCCTTCCTGGCCTCGGCCTGCGGCTGCATCCTGGGCAAGCCGCTGGAGGTGGACCCCGCCCTCGACGAGATCCGCGCTGCCGCCCAGGTCGTGGGCGCCTGGCCCCTCGATGACTATGTCTCCGAGGCGCTGCTCGAGGCCCTGGGCCGCCGCCATCGCTCCTGGAGCGAGACAGTGCGGGAGCGCATCCGCTATGTGGCCTCAGACGATGACATCAACTACACCGTGCTGGGGATGCTCCTGCTGGAGGAGCGCGGGCTAGGGCTCCAGCCAGCCGACGTGATGCAGATGTGGCTGCGCCAACTCCCGCCTGGGTGGACCTTTGGCCCCGAGCGCGTGACGCTGGCCAAGGCCGCTCTGCATAGCACCCTCTATCGCCAAGGCCCCGACGCCGAGACGCTGGCCAACTGGGTGAACACCTTGAACCCTGGCGATGAAAAATGCGGTGCGCTGATCCGCGCGGACGCCTATGGCTACGCCTGCCCCGGACGGCCGGCTCTGGCCGCGGAACTGGCCTGGCGCGACGCCAGCTGCACGCACCGACGCACGGGCATCTATGGGGCCATGTTCATCGCAGCAGCCATCGCCACGGCCCAGGTGGCCACGGACCCCCTGGATGTGTTCGAGACGGCGCTGCAGTTCGTGCCGCAGAAGAGTCGCTTTCACGCCATCTCCGCCGACTCGCTGGCGCAGGTGCGCGAATCCACCGACTGGCTCGAGGGCTATGCCCGCATCCACGGCAAATACGCGCAATACAGCCACTGCCTGGTCTACCAGGAAGTCGGCACGTTGATGAATACCTTGCGCTTTGCGCGTGACGTGGGCGACGGAATCTGCATTCAGGTGAGCCAGGGCAACGATACCGATAGCTTTGGGGCTACCGCCGGCTCGCTGCTGGGCGCCTTTTTCGGGCCTGACTCCTTGGACGCGCGCTGGTTAGCGCCCTTCAGCGACAGAATCCACACGGCACTGGCCGAGTTTCATGAGACATCACTCTCTCGCCTGGCGCGGCGGATGGGCGAGCTGCCAGGGCGCATCGCGACGGAGCTCGCCTAAGGGAGACGATCCGGCTGCGTCCTTTGGCTCGACTGGCCACGCCTGG
>JAFGLK010000032.1 GCA_016928125.1 Anaerolineae bacterium | reverse complement strand
GTCGCCGACGCCGGCGCCGGCGGCCACCCAGGCGCCGACCTTTACGCCGCGTGCCACGCTGACCCCGGGTCCCACACGCACGCCAGCGCCAACCCGTACACGCACAGGCACGCCGACCCGCACGCGCACCCGTACGCGAACGCGCACGCCGACCAGAACCAGAACCAGGACGCCAACCATCACGCTCACGCCGACCATCACACTGACGCCGACGGTCACACTGACGCCGACGGTCACCGAGACGCCCACCGATACGTTGACCCCCACGGAAACCCTGACGCCCACCGATACGTTGACGCCAACTCCCAGCGTGACACCGACGCCGGAGCGCTCGCCGCTGCCCGTCAGACCCACCGGACCGCCGGTTCAATGAGCCTCAGGCTGCGAATAAGCTCCCGAGATTGTGCCTGCTTTGGACGTCTTGATATCGCAGCGCGGGCAGATCGAGCGCCACCAGACCGGGCAGGACGTGCTCACACAATGGACGTTGCCATCTGGGACGCGATCGTGGATCGTGACGGCCTCCCGCAGCACGACAGGTCTCTGGGGCCACTGGGAACAGCTCTCGGGCTTGCCTTGGGCCTTTGGCTGCTGAGCGGATTGCTGCCGGCATACGCCCGAGCCGATGCCGGGTGGGCCTCTTTGACCCAGCGCGATGGCCTGTTGCGTTCCTCGATCCATGCGCTCTCGCCACTCCCGTCGGGCGGCATGCTGATCGGCACACCGGGCGGCCTGAACGTCTGGGATGGAGAGCGCTTGCTCAGTTACACTGCGGCACATGGCTTGGGCGAGGGGTATGTCACTTGTGCGATCGCACACAGCGGCCAGATATGGGCGGGCACCTGGGGCGGCGGGCTGAGCGCCCTGGGCGCTGCTGGCGGCGAGGGCAATGCCTGGCGCACCTTTCGGACAGCCACATCGCCTCTCCCCAACGATTGGATCAGTGCGCTCGCCTCTGATGCCCAAAGCCTGTGGATCGCCACTTATGGCGGGGGTCTGGCCCAATGGAGCGCGGACGAGTGGCAGATATACACGCGCGCAAACTCGCCTCTGCCCAGCGATCGGCTCACGGCCCTGGCTGTCGATGCGACCGGCGGGCTCTGGATTGGCACGCAGCTCTCCGGGCTTGCGCATCGGGATCGGCAGGGGACATGGAGAGTCTATCCGCTTGAGTTGGCGCCGGCGCTTGAGATCACGGCTCTGCTGTCAACCTCAGACGAGATATGGGTGGGCACGCCCAAGGGCCTTGCGATCCTGGATCCGCGCGTCGGGCGCTGGCGCTGGTTTGATTCCGGGCATCTTCCGGCGGACGAGGTGACCGCACTGGCCCTGGCCGCGGATGGCGGGGTCTGGATCGGCACCCCTGAAGGCTTGGCTCACTGGCATTCGGGCCTAATGCGGATCTTTGGGCAGCGAGACGGATTGCCTCATCAGACAGTGAGTGCCCTGGGCGTGGATCTTCAGGGACAGGTATGGGTGGGCAGCTATGTGCGCGGCTTGGCCATACAGGGCAGGCTGCCTGTTGAGGCTAACGAACGCTTGCCCGTGGTCCTGGTGCACGGCTGGAAGGGGCCAGATAGCGATCGGCTGGAGGACAGCGAGTTCTGGCATCTGGCGCGTTGGCTGCGTGAGGATGGCTTTGTGCCCTATTATGCCACAGGCATCAGCCCCCAGCAGACCTTGCACGAGAACGCGACGAGGCTAGGGGAGTTCATCGCAGAAATCTGCCGCGAGACCGGCTCCGAGCAGGTGTATCTGATCGGCTTTAGCATGGGAGGCCTGAACAGCCGCGCCTATCTGGAGAGCAGCTTGTACGACGGCCGTGTGGCGCGCGCATTCTTTCTCGGCAGCCCCCATCGCGGGGAGCATCTCTGGCTGCCCTTCCTGATCTGGGAACGATTGGCCTGGAGCCAGGAGCCATCGGCTCTCGAGCTCTTGCCAATCCAGATGCGCCTTTTCGATCGTGCCCATGCGAACCGCTGGCCGGTGCCCTACACTCTCGTGGCGGGCGACGCTCGCCGGTCGGGCCTGCCCACCCTCTTTCGTGAACTGCCCCCCAGCGATGGCCTGGTGTCCACGTGGAGCGCCCTGGGGGTGGAGGGCGAGGCGGATCGGCATGTCACCCGCGACATCCACGCCTGGAGTCAGGAGACCATCCTGCTAGATCTGCCGACATTGCTGTTGCCTCGGACCACGTATGATAGCTATATACGTCCCTATCTCTTTGGCACCCAAGCGGTCGCCGGCAACGACTTGCCTGTGAGCGCCTCGGATGATGAGGCGCTCACCTTGTCGCCGCGTACCGCGTTTCGCACGGGCACGCTCAAGCCTGGGGAGAGCCAGACGTTGGAACTGCCGATCGACTCGCCGGGCAGAGCGCGCTTTTTCGTGCGCTGGCGGGGGCCGAGGCTCGATGTCGAGCTGAATTCCCCGGACGGGCGCCAGATCGATGCAGATGACGCTCTCGATGACGACGCTGTCGAGTATCTCGAGCTCAGCTTTGCCGATTTCGCTGGCTATATCATCACCGATACGCTGCCGGGGCCATGGCAGCTGACCTTGGCGCCAGATGGAGAGCATGGCGAGCCTACGCAGTACGTAGCCTATGCCTCGCTGGACTCCGAACTGGCGCTGACGGTGACCACCGACCAGGAGTGGTACCAGGCCGGTGAAACGCTGCAGATCAGAGCCAGCCTGAGTGATCCAGGGAAAGAGAGCGGTCTCTTGACGATGAGCTGTACGGTCCACCGACCGGATGGACTGCGAGAGACGATCCGTCTCGAACGCCCGTCCCAGACGGATGGCGAAGGAAGCCCCTACGCCGGCGTCTATCGTCTGCCAGAGGACCAGGGATACTATGTGCTCGAGGTGCGCGCCCTAGGCCGGCGCGACGGTTATCGTTGGGAGCGAAGCGTCCTCTGCGTGGTCGGCGCGGCCGCTCGCCGGGCGATATTGCGCCCGCCGCACGCGTTGCAGGTTGACCCAATACAGCCGAGCGGCAGCTCCGCCCAGATCGGCGTATCGGCCTATGTGGCCGGGGATTACCTTGTGTCGATCACGCTGCTCGACGGCGAGGAACAGACCCTCGCCACCATCGCCCACCCCACACATTTGGAGCCGGGCGAACATCGCGTCACGGTGCCCTTATCAGCGGGGCGTCTGTCCGCCCTTGCGTCTGCCGACGGGCTCGCCCTGGGAGAAATCCTCTTGCTTGATATCTCGGATGCGGCGATCCTGCTGGATGAGGCCTCTGGCCAGGCGCCTCAGACCTCCGCCGCCATACAGAAACGGAAAATGCTCCGATGAACAAGCGCACTCTCTGGCTGGTTGCCCTCATGATCGCGGTCGCGGCGATTGCGGTCGCTGCCGCGCAAAACTGGCCCCGCTTGAACCCCCAGGAAGACGAGAGTGTGGCTGTGGTGAGACGGGGCGCTATTGACGCTTCCGTGAGTGCGCTTGGCCGCGTCCAACCTAGACGCCAGGTGAATCTCTCGCTACAGGCCAGTGGTCCAGTGAAGGCGATCCATGCGCAAGAGGGTGATCGCGTGGCCGAGGGAGCTCTGCTCCTTGAGCTGGAAACCCCCGAGTATGAGGATGCGGTAAAGCAGGCACAACGCAGCCTGGCGCTTCGCGAGATGCAGCTCGAGGAGGCCCTGCGCGCTCCCAGCGCTGCCGAGATCGCCTTGGTGCGGGCTAGGCTTCGCCAGGCGACGGTTGCTCGCCTCAACGCACAACAAGAGTACGACGAGATCGCAGACGAGCCAGATGCAGAAAGCAGCGATGAGGCGCTTGCGCTGGAGACGGCCAAAGTGGCGTATGAGGTGGCGCAGGCCGAGTTCGACCGGGTCATGGAGGGGGCTTCTGACCTGCAGATTGAGCGGCTTCAGGCCGATCTGGATGAAGCGCGTTTGACGCTCCGCCAGGCTCAAGAGCGCCTCGCGCACACACGCCTCGTGGCGCCCTTTGCGGGCAGCGTGATGCATGTTGGGCCCAACCCAGGGGAGAATGTGGGCGCCTTTGGGGTCTTGATGGTGCTCGCTGACCTGTCAGCGTTCGAGATCAGCGCAGAGATCGATGAGATCGACATCCCGAGCGTGGCTGAGGGCCAAAGCGTCGAGATCACCCTGGATGCCTTTCCAGGAGAGAGCCTGCAGGGAGAGATCAGACGCATTGCTCCGGGAGTGAGCGAAACGAGGGGCGCAACCACCTACGAAGCGATCATCGACCTGCGGCAGCAGGAACTGCCAATCCGCCCCGGCATGGGAGCCAATCTCACGATCATCACCCGGAGCGTCCAAGATGCCCTACTGGTGCCCCGGCGCGCCGTGCAGCAGTTCGGGCGCTACAGCGTGGTGCGCGTCAGGACCGGCCGACGGGAGGAACAGGTGGTCGTCATAACCGGCCTCTCCAATGAGGCCGATATCGAGATCCTCTCAGGTCTTCGAGAGGGCCAGATCGTTGTATTGGACTGAGCAACCTCGAATCCGAGGCCCAGTGGTTTCGATCAGCTCGGATCGAAAGGCTGCTCGTCGATCTGGTCTGCAGCGGCGGACAGTAGTCGGGTCACTCTGAGCTCGGCATCGTCTAGATGCCTACCGCAGTTTTCTGCAAGCTGCATGCCTTCCTCATAGAGGGCTACCGATTCCTCCAGGTTGAGGGCGCCTGCCTCTAGCCTTTCGATCACTTCTTCAAGCTTCGAATAGCTGTCCTCAAAGCTCAGAGAACGAATTTGATGTAGGTCCATGCTACTGAATCGCGCCTCCTCACGATGCACTGTGTTCTGTTCTTGAAACGGCCTCAACCTGGGCATCGATGCGGCCGTCAGACAGATGTATTCCTAACCGTTGCTGAGGTGTCGCCTGTCCGGCGCTGGTCAGCCTGACACCAGTTTCACGGTCCTGAACGATAGCATAGCCCCTGGCGATCACTTCATAGGGTGCCAGGGCCTTTAGCCGCGCCGTCTGGCCATCGAGCTGGGCGCGCCTGACTTGTATCTGGTGCCATATACCTTGGCGCAAGCGACGCGTCCATTCATCGATCTGTTGCCGCTCCTGAGCGATGCGTCTCAAGGGATTGCTCAACTCGAGCGCCCGCTCTTGGTGCTGCAGCAACTCCCGCGCCCGTTCCAGACGCGCCATGACCAGATCCGTCAGTGTCTGTATGTGCTCTGCGATGCGAGCACGCAGTTCCTCACGATCCGGCACCACCGCCGCCGCCGCTGTGGACGGCGTGGGCGTGCGCAGATCGGCGACAAAGTCCGCGATGGACACATCCGTCTCGTGTCCCACGCCCGAAACAACGGGCACAGGCGATACACTGATGGCGCGAGCGACACGCTCATCATTGAACGCCCACAAATCCTCCAGCGAGCCACCGCCGCGCGCAATGATGATCACGTCGACATCGGGCACGCGATATAACAGCTCGAGAGCCCCTACCAAAGCCTCGGGCGCCTCTTCGCCCTGCACCAGACTGGGCGACAGCACGACCTCCACTAACGGATAACGCTTCTTCAGGACATTCAGGATGTCACGCAGAGCCGCCCCTGTAGGGGAGGTCACGACGCCAATCCGGCGGGGCCACAAAGGTAAAGGGCGCTTGCGCTCAGTCGCAAACAGCCCCTCGTCCTCAAGCCGAGCTTTGAGCTCCAGGAACTGCTGCCATCGCAGCCCAATCCCGCCCCGCTCTAGAATCTCGACATAGAATTGGTATGCACCGCCCCGTTCATAGACCGAGACAGAGCCGAATCCATTGACCAGATCGCCCTGCTGGGGTACCCAACGTAGCCGCATTGCTACGTTACGCCACATCACGCACTGGATCACGGCATAACTATCCTTGAGCGTGAAGTAGCAGTGCCCCGAAGCGGCCCTTGTAAAGTTGGAGATCTCTCCTTCGATCCAAATATCAGCCAGTTCTGGACTGCTGTCGATCAAGGACTTGATATAACGCGTGACCTCAGTCACAGACTTGGGCTGCATGTTCATATTATAGCACAAACTGAACGCTGTGAACGTCGAATTCGCGCCTTTGTCCTAGTTCGCATGCCCATCTGCCCCCAATGACGGTGACCTCTCCTGGACCCGGGTTCGGTCGACAAAGTGGATAACCCCTCGTTTGCCGTTGATGAGCCAATCTGGATCCTCTTGCGCCAATCGCATGGGCAGATCAGGCGGCAATCCCACAACCACCTCGCTCTTGAGGGTGCGTAGCGTAACAAAAGAAGTGGGCATATAGGCGGCAATCGTCTCCAGAGGCGTGTGAAAGGGCCAATGCCGGTCCTCCACCAATCGACGATAGTTGGCATCTCCTTTCAGGACGACCAGATTCGATTGGGCCAGCATCCCATGGAGCTCGGCTGGGAACTGCGAAAAGTGCAGCCAGGTTGTCCAAAAGGGATGCGTCTGCAAGACCAATCGCTGTCCAGCCATGTGGCCCTCAAGACGCTTGCCCAGGCCCTGCAAGGAGCTCACGGAGGCCCTGCCAAGCGCCTGGCAGCTCGCGTGAACGTCTTTGGCCATCGCATCCGAGACGAAAAAAGGCTGGCCTTTGAGGTGCAAATGCACCGTCTCCACAACGTTCGAAGACAAGAGCAAATCGATCAACCCTAGATCAGATAACAGCTCGGGGCCACTGTTATCGGCGATCCAGTCGATGCGTCGCACGCCGCACCTCAGAAGTCTCTTCACCTGAGGACGATCATCGATCAGCAGCAGTTCCTG
>JAFGLK010000222.1 GCA_016928125.1 Anaerolineae bacterium | reverse complement strand
GTTCAAAAGGAACACGTCGACGCCACGAATCACGATGCGCGACGAATCACTCAGCGACTGTGCTGCGACAGCCGCCTCATCGAACTCGTAGAGACGCCAGTAATGATAGATGCGCGTCACCACATCCACTTCATCGAGTCTGTGAAGGATGTTCCGCTCCAGGGCACCCAAGGTCTCGTCTCCTGGCTGGATCATCTGACCTTCTCGAACCTTGGCCAGGGCCTCATACAGCTCCTGGCGCATAAGCGTTCGATCCTGCATCCGCATGGCGCTGTCATAGCGCGCCTGGGCCAATGACTGGAGCTTGGTGAACTGCCCCTCGCGCACCCGTTCGTATTGAGCACGGGTCATTAGAACGATAAAGAGCATCAGCAAGGGAATAGCCAAGGCAATGGACACCAGAGCCCGGCCGCTGAGAGACATCCGTTGGCTCGGGCTGCGCCGAACCACGGGCCGTTCAGGCAGCTCATCGGGCAAGACGCGCTGGAGCACCTCTTCGGTACCCTCGCGCAGTCGCTCCGCCCCTTCGCTGATTGTGTCACGCAGTCCCTCGAGATCGATCAATGGCTCCCGTGGCCTTGGCGCGGCAGCGGTGCGAGCAGTTTCCTCAGCCATGGTGGGCGGCGCGTAGGCGAGAGAATCCTCCTCTTCCTCCTGTGAAGAAGGGAGCTCGTCGACTGACCCGGCAGTGGTCTCGTCCACGTTGGCCATGTGAGAGGGCGCGGGCTCTCCCTCCCAAGGCGGCGAAACATGAGCATAGTCCTCGGCCACAGAGGACGGCAGATCCGGAGGGGGGCCTTGGCCTTCCGCCCCAAGAGCCCCGCTCCGTGGTATCTGCTCCGCGGCTGAGGCTGTTGAGGCCTCGTCGGGCCACGAAACGATCATGGCGCTCAGGTCTCCGCCCGCAGCCAGTTGCTCAAGTGTCTGGCGCATCACTTGTGGGTCGCTGTCACGGGCTAGCTCCGCCAGCCCTCTGTCGGATGCCAGCTGCAGAAGCGAGGTACTGGCGAGCAACAGCAGGGCGCCAGGGCCAAAGCCGGAGTGATAGAGATCGGGCTCCACGTCGCGACGTAAGCCTAGCGGAGGCTGCCGCTTCATGTCAAAAGACGAGGGGTCGCGGCTCTGTAGCCAGATTGACTCTGAGGGATAGCGAGTCAGTACGCCCTCGCTGGCGACGCACACGAGCGCCGGGCCCAGTTGGGCGATGTAGATGTCGCCGTCGCGCATCACGACGCAACTGATGCCCGCCACGCTGCGGTGCTGGCTGTCCGCTCGCAGGTTGCGTTCGAAAAGCAAATTGTTGACGCTCAGCAACGCCTCCCGCAGCCCCCGCGTGGTGCTCCCGCGCAGGCCATAGTAGGTTTGCACGATGGTCGTGATCAATTCGTCGCAGAGCTCACGGGTCAGCGTGGCCCCCAGAGGGGCCTCGATCAAGAGATACAGATCGCCGCGACTGGCATGAGCACGCATGCTGGCGGCATCGATCGCTCGCATGTGGGCCGGATTCGATTGCCAGTGGCCACCCTGAACGGCCATCTGGTCAACGATCAGTTCGCCGCCTCGTTCTGCCCTGCGGTTCGGAGATCTAAACATCTCTTACCCTGTTTTTCACGTTCTGCTTCTGGGGCCTGCTTTTGGGGCCTGCTCTCAAACTTGCTGTCCAGCTCTGCTGTCGGGTCCTGCTTTTGAGCCAGAGTTGCTGCCGATCAGGCCGTAGGGTTGACGTTGCTACTCCCACTCGATCGTGGCAGGCGGCTTGCTACAGATGTCATAGACCACACGATTGATGCCAGCCACCTCGTTGACGATGCGGCTCGAGATGCGGCCCAACACCGGGTAGGGAATGCGCGCCCAATCGGCTGTCATGCCATCCTCGCTGGTCACTGCGCGGATCACCGCGGCATGAGCGTAGGTGCGCTGGTCGCCCATCACCCCCACGCTGCGCACGCTAGTCAAGATAGCAAAGTATTGCCAGATCTCTCGGTCCAAACCGGCGGCGATGATCTCTTCACGGACGATCGCGTCCGCTTCCTGCAGCATGCGCACCCGCTCAAAGGTCACCTCGCCGATGATGCGCACCGCCAATCCGGGGCCTGGGAAAGGCTGCCGAAAGACCATCTCCACAGGCAATCCCAGCTCCAGCCCGATCTGCCGCACCTCGTCCTTGAAGAGAAAACGCAACGGCTCGATGAGACGCAGGCGCATGTCGTCGGGCAGACCGCCCACATTGTGATGGGTCTTGATGCGCGCCGCATCCCTGGTGGCCGAGGTCGCGCTCTCGATCACATCGGGGTAGAGCGTGCCTTGGGCCAGAAAATCAACCCGCCCGAGCTTGCTAGCCTCCTCGTCAAAGACGGCGATGAACTCATGCCCGATGATCCGCCGCTTCTCCTCCGGTTCCGTGACGCCCTGCAAAGCCTCCAGGAAGCGCTCGGAGGCATCCGCATACACGAGATGCCCTCCCAGATGGCGGCGAAAGCGCGCCATGTTCTCCTGAGCCTCGTTCTTGCGCAGCACCCCGTTGTTCACAAAGATCATGGTCAGTTGCTCACCCACGGCGAGGCTGACCAACTTGGCTACCACGGTCGAGTCCACGCCGCCCGACACGGCGCAGATGACGCGCCCGGCCCCAACGCGGGCCCGAATGTCGGCGATGGCCTCCTCGATAAGAGACCCCGGTGTCCAGTCTCCTCGGCAGCCACAGATCCTCACGCAAAAGTTGCGCAGAATCTCCAACCCTTGAGGCGTGTGGACGACCTCGGGATGGAACTGCAGCCCGTAGAACCGGCGTTCTGTATCTGCGATAGCGGCGATCGGCGAGTTGGCCGAGGTCGCGAGGCCGCGAAAGCCCTTGGGGAGCGTCTCGATGTGGTCTCCGTGGCTCATCCACACATCTAGAGGCGACTCGATGCCCTCAAAGAGGAGGGTAGGCTCTGCGTCCAACGCGATCTGAGCCAGACCGTACTCGCGCGCACCGGCTGGGGCCACTTTGCCTCCCAATTGGTGGCCGAGCATCTGCATGCCATAGCAGATGCCTAGAATCGGAACGCCGCGCGCCAAGATGTGCGTGGGGAGATACGGCGCGCCTCGATCGTAGACGCTGTTCGGTCCGCCCGACAAGATGATGCCCTTGGGGTCGAGTGCATCCAGCGCCTCTGCGGGCACATCCCAGGGCACCATCTCGCAGTAGACCTGACATTCACGCACCCGACGGGCGATGAGCTGGCTATACTGCGAACCATAGTCTAGAACGACAATGGTCTCGTGTCGGCCAGGTATCTGGGCGGGACGAGCCAAGAGAGCTGGCTTGGATGCTGATGTCTCGCGCAATTCATTCCCCCACGAGGACACACCCGAGATGGGCGGTTGGACCGATAGTGGGCGCATCTGGGCGTGAGCCATGTCCCGAGTCTGGCAAGCATTATAACGGCGATGCATACGATACGCAAGTGGGCACGCCCACGCGCTGAGCTTTGACAGCAAACGCTGGCCCATGTATAATGAGCACAGTCGAAGGGAGACACGCATGCCGAGCAAAGCGTCAGTTTAGGTCCCACACTCGGGCAAGGGGTTGGCTCAAGGGCCGGCTCTGGCCGGTTCGAGGTCGTTGGGGCTTGGGGCTGCGCCTCGGCTGTCGATTTGTACGCCAAGCTGATGCATATCGCGTAGATTCGCGCCGTGGGAGCAGGCCCACGGCGTTTTCGGTGTCAAGGGGCTTCATTCAGTGTCGATGATCCGATCTTCTCTGGGAGTTGACGATCCATTGTGAGCATCAAGACTTTTGTATTTGACTGTGGTGGCGTGCTACTTCGTGGCGGCGATGTCAGTGCTTACGCGCGTTGGGAGGAGCGGCTCGGACTGGAGCCGGGTTGCCTGCCGACCAGACTCTGGGAAGGCGAGCCGTGGGAGTCGGCGCAGATGGGGCGCATCTCCGATGCTGCCTTCTGGCAGCGGGCCGGCGCTAAGCTCGGCCTCGATGACCCAGAGCTCATTCAGACTTTGCGCCGCGATCTCTGGGATACCTGGGTTGTGGATGAGCAGGTCTTGAGCATGGTCGAAGCGCTGCGGCGGCGCTATCAGGTGGCCATGCTGAGCAACTCCACGGACGCGCTCGAGGAGATCTTGGCGCAGCGCTATCGCGTGGCCGATCGCTTTGAGGTCATCCTGAACTCGGCCCGCCTGGGCATAGCCAAACCCGACCCCAGCATCTATACCGAGATGCTCCGACGGCTGGAGCGGGAGCCGGGCGAGGTCCTTTTCATTGATGATCGGGCTGAGAACGTCACGGCGGCGGCCGCACTCGGCATCCATGTGGCCTGGTTTGTAGATGCTGCAGAGCTGACGCGTCAGTTGGCGCCCTATCTAGGCAGGACGCCAGGTAAGCCCGGCGACGGGCGAGACGGAGCCGCTGGTGGCAATGGACGGATCGAGCCCATCGCGCCGGCGGACTGAGCTGTCCTTGAGTCTGCTCGCAGCCCACGGCGGAGCGCCACGAGGACGATCAGAAAAGAGAGGTTTGAGGTGACTCGATAAGGACTCTTCTTCAGTGCGCACCGATCGACGTTTGAACCGTTGACGCCTCAGGGCGCCGGCCCTGGGAGCGACTCTGACCGTTTGATCACGGTCTCGTCCAGCTTCGCACGATGGGGGGAGATCCTACACACATGCTGCAAGTATCCAATCTGAGCAAACGTTACGGAGACAACCTGCTCTTCGAGCAAGTCAGCTTTGTCCTCAATGCTGGTGACCGCGCCGGGCTGGTGGGTCCCAATGGGTGTGGCAAAACCACGCTGCTTCGTGTCCTGCATGCGGAGGAGCGGCCCGACAGCGGCGCCGTGCACTATGACGT
>JAFGLK010000221.1 GCA_016928125.1 Anaerolineae bacterium | reverse complement strand
GCCAGGTGCCGAAGCCCAGACTTGAACTGGGGACACCTTGATTTTCAGTCAAGTGCTCTACCAACTGAGCTACCTCGGCACACGCCCCTAGAGGCGTGAAGATTGTAACAGAAAGTCCAGCGAATGTCAAAAATGATCCCAGTTCGCCGTGCGGTTGTGAGATGGCGCCGCACGCAGGGGCCTGATTGTGAACCTGGATGGCCTCGCTGCCGCAGACGGGGCGTTCTCGAGCACTGACTGCGGGCCAGTGCTTTGGTGCTCCCGTACGACTATGCTATAATTGCCACGTTTTGGATATCGGACTCAAGGACACGTTGATGCACACTGCGACCTATCATCCTGTGAGAAAGGCGCTGCTTTCCTTTCTTGCGGTCATTGTCATATCTGGCGCCCTCTATTCCGGGTTTCTGTTCTTCACAACCGTGCGAGCCCTGGTTGCCCAGACGGCCGTGCCTTTTGCCGAGAATGTGGTCGCTCCGGTGGCCCGCAGTGAGGCAGAGGAACCCCCCAAGCGGGTGCGGCATTCCCCCGGTGCTAGCGAGTTGCCCGACATCGCAGCCCAGAAGGATCGCGTAAACATTCTGCTGTTGGGCATCGACCAGCGGGATAATGACCCTGGCCCCTGGCGCACCGATACGATGATCCTTGTATCGCTTGATCCGGCGACCCAATCGGCGTCCATGTTGTCGATCCCCCGTGACCTGTGGGTGCCCATACCTGGGATGGGCGAGAGCCGCCTGAACATGGCCCACTATCTAGGCGATGCGAATGACTTCCCGGGGGGAGGGCCGGCGCTCGCTCAGAAGACCGTGTGGTATGCTTTGGGCATTCCGGTTCACTACTATGTCCGGGTCAATTTCGATGGATTCGAGCGGATGGTCGACGCCATTGGAGGAGTCACCGTCAACGTCGAGAAACCCATCCACGACGAGGAATATCCCGACAGCAACTACGGCACGATGGTCATCGACATCCCCGCCGGCGTTCAGCACATGGATGGCAAGACGGCGCTCCAGTTCGCACGCTCGCGCCATGGAACCAACGACTGGGATCGGATGGCGCGGCAGCAGGCCCTCATCGTAGCAGCCCGCGACAAGGTCTTGAGCCTCGACATCCCGTTGTCAAGCCTGCCCAAGATGCTGGATTTGGCCGGCGATACGATCAAGACCGACCTGACCTTCAGCGAGATGTACGCTTTGGCTCAGATGGTCAAGGAGATCGATCGCGACAAGATTCGTCATGGTGTGATCGATAGGGACATGACGACCACGGTCATCACGCCTGAGAAGTGGATGGTTGAGGTGCCCGACTGGGAGAAGGTGCGTCAGTTGGTCGATGAGCTTTTCCCGGCACCCAGTCCCTCGGCAGAGCCGAATGCGAACCTGGTAGAGTCGCAGCTTGCGGCCGAGGGCGCCCGGATCGCTCTGCAGAATGGCACCCTGGTGACGGGGCTGGCTGAGCAGATGACCGAGTCATTGCGCCAGGCGGGTTTCAATGTCGTGCGTTACGAAAACGCCGAGCGATTCGATCATGCCGAGACCACCATGATCGTGCATGTCGACAAGCCTTACACCATCACAGCGCTTGCTGGTCAGCTTGACATCAAGCCCGACAACATCCGCTCCGGCAATGGCGCAGAGTCCAGCACAGACATTACAGTCATCTTGGGGCGTGACCACTCTTTCTGAGAGCCGCCTCTCTGCGCAAAATGGGGACGCACTCGCCCCGCCTCTATCCCCTGTGATGGTCTCGAACGCCGCCGCGTTTCAGCAGATCCCTCCTTTCCCGCTTCGGGCCTGTCCAGTGCCTGCTACTTGAGGTCTCCGGTTCTGCTCTGCTTTTGTGGCGCACGAGTTCTTGGCACCCGTTTTGTTCATTTGCCTCGTTCATCGGTTGCCAACCCCACCTTCTATGGCTAAGATGTAGGCAGAGTGGGTGTCTCGTCAGGAGAGGGTATGGCGGACCGCGTTGGACGTAAGCGCATCGGCAACCTGGGGGAGATGATTGCGCGTCGTGCCTTGGAGCAACGCGGATTCGCGATCGTTGAATGGAACTGGCGCTGCGCACTGCGCACCCCTGCCGGTAGCCTCCGCGGTGAGATCGATATCGTGGCGCGCGATGGTCTCTGTTGGGTCTTTGTGGAGGTCAAGACCCGGCGTAGTCGGGTAGCCGGGCTCCCAGAAGAGGCCCTCACCGACAGGAAAGTCAGCCGTCTGGTCCAGTTGGCCGAGGTCTATCTGGCGCAGCACGACTTGAGGAACGTCACCTGGCGCATCGATTTGGTGGCCGTCGAATTGGACCGCCATGATGCGGTGATGCGCCTGGAGATCATTCCAGCCATCGCCGCGGACTAGGGCTCGCGCATGGATCCATCCGAGATCAATCTATTGGCGATTGTGGGGCCGACGGCCGTCGGGAAGACGGCGCTGTCCATCTATCTGGGGCAGCGATTCGGTGGCCAGGTGATCTCAGCCGATTCGCGCCAGATCTACCGCTACATGGACATCGGTACGGCCAAGCCCACCCCAGCCGAGAGAGCTGCCGTGCCCCACCACCTGATCGATGTGGTGGATCCGGACGAGCAACTGACTCTAGCACATTATCTGCACATGGCTCAAGCGGCCATCGCCGAGGTGGCGTCGCAAGGCGATTTGCCGATGTTGGTCGGTGGCACGGGCCTCTATGTACGCGCTCTGCTGGAAGGCTGGACGGTGCCCGAGGTGCCGCCGGATGAGGCGTTTCGCGCTCATCTATATGCCGAGGCCGAACGCCAAGGCCACGAAGCGCTACATGCTCGTTTGGCGGAGGTCGATCCAGCCGCTGCCGCGCATATCGATGCGCGCAATGTCAGGCGGTTGATTCGTGCACTTGAGGTGTATGAGCACACAGGGCGGCCCATCTCCGAACTGCAGGGCAAGGAACCGCCTGGCTATCGTCTGCTGCAGATCGGCCTGACCATGCCGCGCGAGCAACTCTACCAACGCATCGATGCGCGAGTGGAGCGCATGCTGATTCAGGGCGTGGTGGCTGAGGTGCGAGGTCTCGCCGAGCGAGGGTATGACTATGAGCTGCCCTCCATGTCGGCCTTGGGCTATGCAGAGATCGGCCAGTACCTGCAGGGCGAGGTCTCGCTGGCAGAGGCGGTCGCTCTCATCAAGCGTCACACGCGCCGCTTTGTGCGTCAGCAGTACAACTGGTTCCGGCTATCTGATCCCAAGATTCGCTGGTATTCAGCGGATATGCTCGATCTGGAACAGCTGTCCCTTGAGGTGGAGCGATTCATCCAGCGCTCTGGCGCTAGTGAATCATAGGAGGCCCTGGTGTCGCCCGCGCGCAAGAGCCGCAGCCCACGCCGATCATACCCCAAGATCCCGCGCGAACGTCTGATCCCGCTCGCCCTGCTGCTAATCTTGCTGGTGGTCTTTGCCTTCAACTGGCTACGGGCTCGCAACACCGAGGTGCCCATGACCGCTCGGCTCACCGTGCTCCAGGGCCAGGTGAGCATCAGACGCGCTGACGCGGGGACAGACCCCCCGCTCGGTCCCGGAGGCGCCGACGTCCTCCAGCGCGGGGATCGCGTGCAGACGGGACCGGGCGCGCGCGCCCGGATTACTTTCTCCGGCGAGGACACGGCTGAATTGATAGACGACACCGAACTGGCCATTCTGGACCTTCACAAGAGGCCGATCACAAGAGCGCAGGTGATTCGTCTCCTGCTGGATAAGGGCAGCGTATGGGTGCGGACCTCGGCCTCTCTTCTGCCAGGTCGCCAATTGGAAATTGAGACCCAGGTTGCGACGGTTCAGGCTCAGAGCGGGCAGCTGGCCTGCACCGTCGTCGACGCGCAGCGTGTGCAGGTTGCAGTGCAAGAGGGGGCCGCCACGGTATCCATGGAAGCCCAGTCGCTGGAGCTCTCGGCTGGCCAGAGTGTAGAGGCCACGCTAGGGCGGCCGCTCGCGTTGACGGCGGCGCAGTGGCCAAGCCCCGGCGCTTCGCTTGCGCCGCTCGAGACGCCGCTGCAGCGCACTGGGCGCCCCACTCTCAGCGATCGGGAGAAGACGCTCTTTCCGCCTGTCTTGACTCCCACACGACCTGGCGATGAGATGGAGCTCTACACCGTACAGGCTGGCGACACGCTGTACGGCATCGCGCAACGCTTCGGCGTGCCTTGGGAGAGCATCTGGGAAGCCAACCGCACCACGCTGCCCAGCCCCGAGATGCTTCAGGTCGGGCAGGAACTGCGCATTCCGCGCCCATGAGTCCGTCAGCTAAATCGCCGCCAGGATGAGGGGCAGATCTAGCCTAGGAGACGGACTGACAGCGGGCGAAACCGTGGGCGTCGGAGTCGGCGTCACCGGTGTGGCGCCAGACGTTGCTGTCGCCGTGGGGCTCGCGGTCGCCGTGGGGCTGACTGACGCCTGGTTGAGCGGATAGCTTGCGCTGGTGCTCATATTGCCCGCTTGGTCAGCGATCCGGAAACGCGCATGGGTGCCGGGCGCGGCCGGCAGATCCCAACAGAGCGATGCCGTCCCCACGGCTGCATCCAAGCCAAGCGAGGCCCACGCGCTCCAGCTTGTCCCGCCGTCCGATGAGTATGACCACATGCCACTCGCCGGATCGAGCCCCGCCAGCGCATCGTGGGCGCAGACGAGCCCTGCTTCGCCCGCAAGCCATTCCGGCGCGGTGATGTCCAACCCGATCGTCAGCTCGAGATCTTGCAGGTTTCCCGCCGGATCCAAGAGGCGCACTTGCACTCGCTGGAGCCCCTCGGCTGAGCGCAGCGTCCAATCTACGCTGGACGCGACCGGCTGGGGCGCACTGAAGGCCGTAACGCGATCCCAAGAGAGATCGCCCGCCGCGCTGAACCAGACGCGGAACTCCAGGCCATCGCTGACGGCGGGGTCATCACAGGTGGGCCAGCCACTGCCATAGGGTAGATCCAGGCGAACTTCCTCGTAGGTGTCGCCAGTGCAAAAGTCGCGCGCGCTCAGGGGCCGCTCGGCGTACTTGCGGCGCCCCTGATCATCCACCACATCCAAGGTCGCGAGCCCCAGCGCGGGCGCGATATCATCCGTCTTCAGCCGAAAGGAGATCTGATAGTCGCTCCAGGTGGGCAGGATGCACGTGTAAGGTCCGAACCACCCGCCTGGGGCGTCGAGGCCCCCTCGGCCGTGCCAGGTCTGGCCATTGCGCGCATCCTCGTCCAGCTCCATCTGCCCACTCTCGGCGCTGTGGAATAGCTCCTCCGCTTCCCAGACCCAGTTGCTGCTGAACTGAACCTGGCTCGCATCCTGGCTCTGAATCCCAAAGGAGACGTTGGCCTTATTCGACCATGCCGGGGCAGACACCTGACCGGTGGGAGGGACGTTGTCGACGATGACATTGCACTCGGCCGAATCCCATCCCGACGCATTGTGGACCACGATCTTCAAGCGATGCGCGCCGTCCGTCTCGGCGCAGGTGTTCCAGCGCCAACTGCCAGGTAGGCGCTCATCCGTACCGAGCAGGATGTCGTCCACATAGTACTCCACGCGGGTGATGACAGCGCTGGCCTGGAGAATCGGCTCGACGGCCCCCCGCACGTAGCCCATTTCCGCGGGGGTGACCAGGGCGATGTGAGGCGGAATCTCCGCCATCTTGTCCAGCACTCGCGCTCGAAGCTCTGGCAGCATAGCCTGGAGTAGAACGCCAGGGCAGACGGCCTCTTCGCAGTCGCTATGCGCCATGAGCGTCGGCAAGACCTCATCGATGAAGGCGCTCTCTTGCTCCCCCGGATCGATGAAATGCTCGACGCAGCGTGCGGCCAGAAACTCCGCCAGGCGATCCAACGCCTCAGGTGTCAGCGCTTGCTGTGTGCCGTCCCCCATCAACGCAACGCCGATGCTGCCCCAGTCGAATCGCCCCGCATGGGCGCCCACCACGCCTGACCCGCCGCTTCTCCCCTCATACACAGAGCCTTCTTCATCGACGATGTAGTTGTACCCGATGTCGCCGCGCTGGCGCACCATGGCGTCATAGTAGTAGAGCGCCCTGGCGATGGCCCCCGAATCCACGCCATTCTGCGCGGCCCCCGTGTGATGCAGGATGATGGCCTGCGGCTGCCGATGGATGGGCGGCCAGGTCATGATCGTCTCATCGGCGCCCCAGGTCGCTCGGGAGATGACGGGGGCTCCCTCGCTGGTGGACGCGCCTGCCCCACCTGTGCGCAGGCTCTGCACGGCTTGCGCGCTCGTCAGAGCGGTCGCCGAGTCGATGAGAATCACGCGCAACTGCTCAACCATCGGCTGGGCCTCTGAATCGGGGCCGCGCAAAGTCAGGCGATAGCGCATGGCTGTCCCGCCTCCAGGCAAGAGCGTGGCGACATGGACGTTCCGTAGGCTCGGACCATCCTCGGACAGTCCCCATGGGCGCCAGGCACCCCAGGTCGTCCCATCAGGACTGGTTTGCAGTGTCATCTCGACCGAGGTCCCGTCTGGTACCTGGGCGTACCAGACCGCGCCCAGCGCCGTATAGGGCCAGGGCGAGGTGATCACGGGCGACTCGTAGATGCCGCTGGTATGTCCCGACGCCAACGTCAGAGCCCCATCCCCGATATCGGCGCCCTGCACGCCACTGAGAATCCCTGTAGCCCAATCAGCGCTGGTCGATGTCAGGTCGGACACCGATCGGATGCCTGCTGGGATCGGAGGAACGGGTGTGGGCGTCGGGGTCGACGGATCGGGCGCGGCCACAGAAGGGCCAGCCGCCGCATCCGCATCCGGCCAGAAGGAGAGGTGCCCGTAGCCGTCGTCGAAGTAGAACCGATAGGTGTGCTCGCCGGCCGGAAGCCTGGTGACCGTACGATAGCGCCAGCCGCCACCCTCTGTCGCGATGCGATCCAAGGCATACGCGCGCCCATCGACGATCACGTGCGCAGCGGCGGGCAGATCGCCAATCTCGCTGACGTACGTAGCCTCATAGACAAACTCGGTATGGGCATCACCGCTGGCAGGCCGCACAGACGCATTGGTCACAGATCCTGGCGTAGCCGTCGTGCCACTGATGCCCGTGTAATAGTGTTTGAGGATTCCGATATAGTCATATCCGCTCTGGGCGAGGGTGCGGGCGCCGTACTGACACATGCCCACGCCGTGCCCCCACGTGTCATCGTACCCACACGGACAGGCCACGCTGCGACAATAGGGCAGATACCCGCCCCACACGTCCTCTGAATTACGCGTGTGGCCATCGCAGTGGCCAAAGAAATAGGCATAGATGATCTGGCCAGCGTAGGTGGCCGCCACCCCATGCGTGCTCTCCACCGCGAGATCGGTGGTCTCATAGTGGGTGGCGCCCCAGGCCTGACAATGTACCGTCGTGCAGACGTCGGCCCCCACGTCTGCGTGGGCGCGTCGGGTGGCGGCATAGCTGCGCGCGGCCACAGCCTGGGCGCGCAGGGCCTCCATGGGCCAATAGGGCGGCATCTCGTGCGGGACCACTCCCTTGAGATACTCGTCCATCGGCATAACCACAACCGCACCATCGGGCATCAAGACCCGCAGAGAGCTCGGCACCTCACGTACCTGCGATGGAGCAAACCCGCTTTGGAGCGTGGCCGGATCCAGATCTTCAGGCAGAGCCTGGGCCAACTCGCGCAGCTTGCGGTCGATGATCTGCTCTTCCTCAGGGCTTGGCTGGCGCGGGACCATCTCGAAATCGAGCCGTACTTTGTCTCCCGCCACGAGGCGTTGGCGGGTCTGGGACATGCCGATATAGCCTGGCGCGCGAACGGTGACGCCGTGCAGGCCAGGCGCACAGATGAGCTCATAGTTGCCGAGGGTGTCCGTGGTGGTGCTTTGATCGGCGACCTCAATCTGGGCGCCTACAATAGGCTCACCCGTGGCGATATCCACGACGTGGCCATAGAAGGTGGCGGTGGAAGCGCTCTGGGCCTGCGGGGAAGTCAGCGAGCCCAACCCGACCAGAGCCAGAAGGAGAGAGAGGGATGCCCAGCGCGAGAGATGCCTCATGGCGTATCGGTATCGCCCCGCGCCGTCTCAGACGCGGCCCGATGGGCCCAGCGTGTCGGCTCGGGCAACCGATATCCGCGCCCGCAGCGCAAGATCAGATCGATCGCTTTTTCAAGACAGATCCTGTGGCCCACAGATACGTACACCGGACGAACATGATCGCGTGTGCGCAGCACGGCCCCGATGATCTCGCCATGGTCCATCAGCCAGGTATAGCTGCCACGCGTCTCTGCCGGCTCACACGCCTCGCCGCAAAGGCGCGACTTGGCGCATCCCACCGTGGGGCGGTCGAGCACGACGCCCACATGGGTGGCCAGGCCAAAGCGCCGGGGATGGGCATAGCCTTGCCCATCGAGAATCAAGACGTCGGGTGTGTGTGCGAGCTCTTGCAGGGCGGCGAGAATGGGGGGCGCCTCTCGAAAGGAGAGCAACCCGGGCACATAGGGGAAACTCACAGGGCATTCCGCCAAGCTGCGTTCGACCATCTCGAGTTCTGGCCAGGTCAAGACCACAACGGCTGCCTGGGCGACGCCCTGTCGGATGCCCACGTCCACACCGGCGACGCTCGAAATCCTGTCTGGAAAGCCTTCCATGGAGACGCGCCCCGCCAGCTCTTTCTGCAGCGCGATCGCTTCGCTAGGGGAGAGGTCCCAGGAATGCTCAAGGATGGGTCGCAGCATGATGGCCTAGGTCTCAATCACCGAATTGTCGCCGCCAAAGGGGTTGGGGACATAACGATCCGCATTCCAATCGTTCTGCCAGTGGGTTCCATC
>JAFGLK010000220.1 GCA_016928125.1 Anaerolineae bacterium | reverse complement strand
GTCAGAATTTGAGCACACCCTCGGCAAGACCGCGGATGAACCACTTCTGAAGCAGGATGAAGACGATGATGACCGGGGCAATGCAAAGCAGATAGCCCGCTGATTCAGCACCGTAGGTGGCCGTCATTTGGGAGGTAAAGGTCGTGCCCCAGCCGCGCACCAAGGCGATGCCCACGCCGATCGGGTACTTGCTGCTGTCGTCGATCATCGTATAGGCCGTCAGATACTCGCCCCAGTGAAAGACAAACTCGTTCAGCACCACCACGACCATGCCGGTCGCGCTCATGGGCACCGCGATGCGCAGGATGACCTGCAACGTACTGGCCCCATCGATATAGGCCGCATCCTCGATCTCGCGCGGGATGCTGAGAAAGGTCTGCCTCATGATAAAGAGAGGGGTCGTCAGGTGTCCACACCAGTAGAGCGCCAAACCTGGAATGCTATTGCGCAGCTTGAGGAAATCGAGCAACTCGTAAGTCGCCATCAGCCCACCAGCGCGCGGGATAAAGATCGACAGGATAAACACCAGGAAGATGGCATCCCTCGCAGGAAAGTCCATGCGGGCCAAAGGATAGGCGGCCAAAGTCGCCAGCACGAGCTTTCCGACCACCACAAGAGCGCACAAAACGAGCGCGTTCTTGAACATCTGTGGGATCTCGGGCAACTCTCTGAGTATAAAGCGGTAGTTCTCGAGGGAGGGATTCCTGACGAGCAGGCTCGGCGTGGCCTGATAGAGCTCTTCGCGCAACTTGAGGGATGACGAAGTCACCCACAGGATCGGAAGCAGACAAACCGCAGCCACGATAAAGAGCGCCATCACGAGTAGGCCTTGTGTGATCCTGCGCTTCAGAACATCCCCACTGGGTAGATGTCTGACTCGTCTCGCCTGTGGACGTGAAACCGCAACCATATCATCGCCTCCTCAGTTTCGCTCCGTGCGCATGACCCTAAAGACCACGGCGGATAGGGTCATGCTGATGAGCCCTAGTACCAAGGCGACCGCGGCGGCGTATCCCATCCGCAGATCGCCGTACTGGAAGGACACACGCCAGAGGTATAAGCCTGTGGTCGTGGTAATGTCTCCTGGCCCGCCGCCCGTCATCACCATCATCTGCTCGGTGGCGCCCATGATGCCAGCATTGAGCACCAGGATGAGGGTGAAGATCGGTTTCAGAAGCGGCAAGGTCACATACCACCAACTGCGCACACCCGTGCAGCCATCCACCGCCGCAGCATCATAGAGCTCCCGGTTGATGCCATAGATGCCGATCAGAAACAGCAGTGTATTGTAGCCAAAGCCCTTCCAAAGAGAGGCAATGGCCACCGAGGTAAGGGCCAACTCTGGCCCCAGCCAGAGGATTTTGACTTTTTGACCGATCAGACTGCCGATAATGACGTTAAGGTACCCAAACTGGGCATCGTAGAGCTTTCTCCAGACCAGCATCGCCGCCGCGATCGGCAATACGGCTGGCAGGTAGACGATCACGCGGAAGAAAGAGGCCAGCTTGGTGGATGTTACCGCAGCGATGAGCGAGGCGATGATCACCGGCAGGATGATCGAGGCGGGCAGATAGAGCGCCGTATACTTGAGCGAGACGATCAGGCTGGCGCCCGCCATGCGATCGCTAAACAACTCAACAAAGTTGTCTATCCCAGAGAAGCTATTGAACAAGCTGCGCGTCTCGGGATAGAGAAAACGATAGTCTTGAAAAGCCATGGTGATGCCGCGCACCATGGTGTAGATGTTGAAAACGGCCCAGAGAGTCAAAGCTGGAGCCACCAAAAGATAGGCGATCCAGTTTATGCGCGACCTACCGACCCGTCCCCCCTGGCCAGTCAGGGCTCGTTCCGCCCTCGCTTGTCGAATGCGCTCCACTTGACACCTCTCTTCTACACTCGGGTCGCGAACGCTGTTCCCAGAGTCCCCAGCCATATGTCGCATGCTCAACAGGGGTCATGCGCGCCAGCCATCAGTTGCAGGGGCACGACACGGCGTGCCGTGCCCCTCGCTGTGTGAAGCTAACCTGGCTTTATCGAGGACATCCTGAAGACGCCGTCTCGAACAGCTACTTCATCTTGGCGATCTCGTCCGTGATCTCCTGCATGCAGCTATCCATCGCCTCTTGCGCGCTGACCTGGCCCGCAAAGAACTTCTCGCTCCAGGCGCGCTGCCGATCCTGCTGAATCGCAGCCGTGGTCAAACCCGGAGGCGCGACGGCCCTATCCGCGATCTTGGCCATTTCCTGCATCCAGGCAAGACCCGGATCCTGATCCACAACCTCCGACCAGCCCTTCTGGAACGAAGGCAGCTTGCCGGTCTTGGCGATGGCCTTGTTCATGGTCACGCCAATCTCGTTGCCCGGATAGAACAGCGTGATCAGATAGTCCACATACTCTTGCGGGTTGGGGGCCTGGTTGATGCAGGCCCACGAGATGGCCCATACGGCGGCGCCGGAGCCATCCTCATCCAGCGGCAGCGGCTGAGGCTGCGACACGGTCTGCTTCCCCAGGTTGTTCTGGCCCCAGATGGCCAGTGGATGCTGATTCCAGGCGATACCCCACTTGCCCGCCAGCCAGGAACTGTTCCAACCGGTGCCAAAGGGCGACTCGGAGATGTCGGCATCCGCCCAGGACTTGCACAGCTCCAAGGCGCGGACGAACTCCTCGCTGGTGTAGCGGACGATGGCATCGTCAGCGAAGACCTGCTTCGAGGTGTTGTAGAAGATGGCACCAGGACCGCCAAAGATGTACCAGGAGGCCGAGCTGCCGATGCCATAGACATCATCCGCCTTGTACTTCTCGCGGATCGCCTTGGCCACCTCTCCGATCTCAGCCCATGTCCCAGGAAGCCCGTCGACGCCCAACTCCTCGAAAAAGTCCAGGCGGTACGCCAGGCCGGTCATGTCGAAATCGATCGGGAAGCCGTACATCTTGCCCTCGAGGATCGTCTGGCCTCGAATGACGGGCAGCATGTCATCGATCAGACCAGCGGCGCCAGGCGCAGTTGAGGCCTCCACATAGGGGTCGAAAGCCTGGATCAGCCCCTGCTTGGACCACCCCAAAGCGTACTCGAAGGCGCGCATCTCGAAATAGCCGGATACTTCGTTGTTGCCCGCGTTGATGGCCGCCAGGACTTTCTTATCCCAGCCCTCCACCCAGCGCTCGATCACGATCTGGTGATCGGTCCGATCGGCGTTGTACTGGGTGGTCCAGATGTCGATGGGGATCTCGTTGCGCACCCAGTCCATGCAGATCAGTTTGACTTTCACTGCTTCCTTGGGAGCAGGAGCCGCGACCTCTTTCTCGACAATCACCGTCTCCTTGACGACTTTTTCCACTTCGACAACTTTGGGCTGGCAGGCGGCCAGCGCCAGGCCGGCCATTCCCATTCCAGCCATTCTCAGCAATTGGCGACGAGACATCTGCTCTTTCATCATCTGTTCTCCCTCCAAGGTCCCAATACTGAAAGCACATGTGGTCCGAATACGCCCCTCTCTCGACTAGGTTCCCTCCTTTCTCCTCCTTTCTCAACGCCGCCCCCCTGGGCGGTGCCGGCACAATGACAACGAACACTTCATGCGAGGCCCCTGACGCGCGAAACGCCTCAGTCAAGCTACCGCCTCGCGTGTCATTTGCCGCTGCCAATCCGAGACTTGTGTTGTTATGCGAGCCCGACTGGAGCTCTCGGATATCGGCTGACCATAACTGCGCCCTGTTCAGATGCAACATGAGCCTAATCGATCTGAGCTGTCACGTCAAGCGCATAACGCGCCAGATCTTGACGCAGCTTGAGCAACGCCAGATCGCGGCCTTTGGCTTCGAGCATGACGTCAAAGGGCGGCAGAGACGAGACCTGCCGCACAAAGGCGGCAAACTCGAACGGGTTCACGAAATCGGCATGCTCGGTCCAGGTGGGTACCTTGTAGTGACCCGAGGCCAGATCGCGCATCGCGGCGCAGGGCGTCGAGTAGTGGATCTTGGGCTTGATGCCTGCGGGCCAGGTTGTCAGGCAGCGCTCCAGGGCGCTGTGCACCGGCATGTCGCCCGGATTGAGCACCAGATGGTGTTGATGGTCGAACACGATGGGAATGCCGCAGGCCTCGTGCAGTTGCAGGGCGTCCTCTACTCCAAAGCGGCGGTCGTCATGCTCGAGCACCAGGCGCGCCCGCACCTCGGCGGGCAGAAGCGCATAGCGCTGCAGAAACCGAGCCCGGGCTCCCTCGGGGTCGCCATAGACGCCCCCAGCGTGAATCACGATGACCGCCTCGGGCCCAAGCCCCATGGCGTCCAGCAAAGCCGCGTATGCCTGAAGCAGCACTGCGGACTGGAGGACCTGATCCTCGTTGGGAGCGTTGAGCACGACGGCGCTATGGGCATGCACCGACAAGCGCACATCGGCTGAGCGAGCCAATGCGCCCACCGAGCGCAGCTGCGCCGCACAGGCTCTCAGCTCCTCCTGGGTGTCTGGCCAGGTGCGCTGCAGAGCCCCAGGAATGAGCCCGGCATCGAGGCGATACATATGAATCCCATGGCCCTGAAGATAGAGCAGGATATCGCGCACATACGCCAGGCTGAGGGAGAGCTGGGGTCGCTGGTGCGCTGGCCGACCATCATGCGAGGGCAGATGCGGCGAGCCATAGATTCGAACAGGGAATCCCAGACGCATCGAGTCCCTCCAGGACGCAAGGTGCGGGCTGGGTTTGGACCGGTCTCAGCAGGCCTCAAGGGCATTGCCTGGGCCCGTATCCGACGCGGCACCGAAGCGGCCTGTGCGGGCGAGACCGTAGCGACGAGCGATCACGGTCAGGGGCAGAAGAGCGCACATGACCTACGCTGGTCGTAATCTTACTCAAAAAGCATACCGGTGAGCAAGCGCGTTGTGAGGCAACCCGCTGCAGTGGGGTGGAATTCGCGGCCCGGTGACGGTACTCGATTCCTGAAGAGCCGAGCTTGTGAGGGGAAGAGTCCTCCGCATT
>JAFGLK010000219.1 GCA_016928125.1 Anaerolineae bacterium | reverse complement strand
TCCGGGCGGAGGATGGGGTGGCCCGCGCCGTGGCTGTGATCGAGCAGCTTGAGGGACAGGGGGCGGCCTGGCCGCCCGGCGCAAGGGGTCGAAGGGAGCAAACCCATGCAGGATAGGCATTCCTCAACCCGACCGAGCGCGGCCAGGCTCCTCGCCTCGCTGTGTGGCGTCCTGGCTGGCATAGGCGGCTTGAGCCACGGCGTGGGCGAAGTGCTGCAAGGCAACGTCGCCCCGCAGGGCCTGGTGATCAACTCCTGGACCGTGGGACCTATCGCCAGGAACATGGGCGGGGACCCCGGGATGACGATCATCCCGAACTTCCTGGTCACGGGCATCGTCTGCATGCTCGTCTCCCTGGCGCTGATCGTCTGGTCGGTCGCGTTCGTTCACAGAAGGCGAGGCGCGCTCATCCAGCTTGCGCTGGTCATCGCCATGCTCCTGGTGGGCGGCGGCTTTGGCCCGCCCATGCTTGGCATCCTGGCAGGTGTGGCTGGTCTGGGGATCAACGCGCCACTCACGGGGTGGCGCAGGCGCCTGAGCGCCAAGGCGCAGCGCTCGCTGGCCAGGGCCTGGCCCCACGTCTTTGGGGTCTATGCGGCCAACGGGATCTTCCTGGTGATCGGTCATCTCATCCTGGTCTTCTTGTCCGATTTCAAGATCCCCGAGCTGTTCGTCTACAGCCTGTTCTTCGCCGTGCTCGCCTTTCCGCTGGCCCTCCTGAGCGGCGTCGCGTATGATCTCGAGGGGAGAGGCGCGGCGGAGCGCCTCTGAGCGAGCGCGCCAACCTGGTGCGGGGCGGCATGCAGATCGCGTCACAGCCTAAGGAGCAAGGGTGAGAGACAGCATTCAGTCCATAGAGCGCCATGTCAGGCGGTCCATGAGCCGTGTGGCTGCGCCCGAGTTGGGCATCGCGCACGACTGGAAACATGTGGATCGTGTGAGAGGTTGGGCGCTGCGCATCGCCATGGGGGAAAGGATTCAGGATCTGGAGCCCGTTGAAGCGGCCGCCTTGCTGCACGACATCGGCCTGACGCGGGTGCAAGTCCAGGACCGCGGCCAACACGGCCAGGTGGGCGCCGAGATGGCGTCGCTGTTCCTGCGCGACGGCCAGCTCTTCCCTGAGGAGGAGATCGATCTCATCGTTGACGCCATTCGCTGGCATAACGCCGCGCGTGGCGGAGGCAGGCTGGGCGAGATCCTGCGCGACGCCGACAAGCTGGACGCGCTGGGCGCGGTGGGCCTGATGCGCGCCTTCACCTCCAAGCATGCCGAACCGGAATACGCTCCGCCGGACGTCAAGGGTGACACATGACAGATGACCATGGCGGCGTTTGAGCCGCGCTTTGCGCGTGGGCAGGGGATCGGCGCGCATATCGTCGACCAGGTGAATTTCCAGATCAGCCTTTATGGAGAGTTGCACACGAGCACAGCCCGACGTCTCGGCCAGCCACTGGTGGCGTTCATGAGGGCCTATGTGCTGCAATTGGAGGCCGAGGTCAAGGCCACGCAGGAACGATGCGAGCCAGGACCATGACAGCGACGATGGGACCGCAATCTCGAACCGGACGCGGCTGGCCGAGGGGCGTCTGCCTGGGGCCGCAGTGACGATCCAACAGGCGTACGACGAGTGGGCAGCCACCTACGACTCGGACCTGAACCGGACCCGGGACCTGGACGCGTTGGTTGCCGAGAGGGTCCTTGGCGGGCGGAGCTGGGATGCCATCCTGGAGATCGGGTGCGGCACGGGCAAGAACACGCCCCTGCTGGCCCGAATCGGGGGGCGGGTCTGCGCGCTCGACTTTTCCACAGGGATGCTTCGTCGGGCCAGGGAAAAGGTGCATGCGCCCAATGTCAGCTGGGTGGCTGCCGATCTCTCCCGGCCTTGGCCGCTCAAGGGCGGCGGCGTGGATCTGATCGCCTGCGATCTGGTGCTGGAGCACATCGCCGACCTGGCGTTCGTGTTCTCCGAAGCGGCGCGAGTCCTGGCCGAGAAGGGCTGGTTGTTCGTCTGCGAGCTCCACTCGTGTCGGCAGTATCAGGGCGTGCGCGCCAGGTATCAGCGCGGCGACGAGACGGTCGGGGTCCCGGCCTTTGTGCATCATCTCTCCGACTTTTCGCGGGCAGCGCGAGCCGCTGGGCTGAACCTTGAGCGTCTTGAGGAGTGGTGGCACGAACAGGACGGCGACGGGCCTCCGCGGCTTGTGTCGTTCCTGTTCGCGAGGTAGGGCCATGCGTCGGGCCGAGCCGCGTCGGCCGGATGCTCAGCCCCGAAAGGGCGAGCGCATGAGAATTGCAGTCATCACCGACGCGCATGCGAACCTGCCCGCCCTGGAGGCGGCGCTCGCCGCCATGCAGGCCGAGGGCTGCGACGCCATCCTGCACACCGGCGACGCGATCGGCATCGGGCCCTACCCCGCTGAGTGTCTCGACCTGCTGCTCAACACCCCCCGCCTTCAGTGCCTGATGGGCAACCATGAGAGCTACTTCGTGGATGGCCTGCCCGTGCCGCGCCCGGCCTGGCTGAGCGAGGGCGAGGTGGCGCACCAGCGCTGGACTCACGCCCATCTCGATCCGCGGCTGCGTCCGCTGCTTGCCGGCTGGCCCTACGCCCTGGAGCACTCACTGGGAGGGGTCAGGACGGCCTTCATGCACTACGGACTGGTGCCCTCGCGGCGGGGCTTTCAGCCCATCATCAAGGGCGCCACGTCGGAGGAATTGGATCAGCTGTTTGCCTGCGAGGAGGCCGTGGTTGTATTCTATGGTCACGACCATCGCGCGTCAGACATGACGGGGCGGGCCAGGTATGTCAACCCCGGATCGTTGGGCTGCTATCATCAGGCCATTGCGCGTTACTGCCGGGTGACGCTTCAGCGCGGGCGCTACACGGTTGAGCATCGTCGCGTGCCGTACGACGACGCCGCGCTATTCGCGGCCTTTGAACAGCGCGAGGTGCCCGAACGGGCGTTCATCTATCGGGCGTTCTTTGGCGGGCGCTTTGCTGGGTGATGCGGGATCGCGGGCCGTGCGGCCCTGCCCGCTTCAGGGAGGCTGCAAAGCTTGGGTGACAAAACCGACGAACAAGAGATCCTCGAGCGCTTGATCCGCTGGGGCGAGGGACAGCCGCTGGTGCGCGCCATGTTGCTCACCAGCTCGCGCGCTGTCCCCGGCGCGTCGGTGGACCTCTTCTCCGACTATGATGTCATCCTGGCCCTGTCCGACATCCAGCCCTTCTATGCGGATCGGGGTTGGCTGGGGGCCTTTGGGACAGTGTTGGCCCTCTACCGCGATCCGCTGGATGCCTACGCAAGTGACCCGACCGCCGGCTACGTCACCCAGTATGAGGATGGGCTCAAGGTCGATTTCAGCCTTTGGTCGCTCGAGACCCTCCAGCGGGTGGTGGCCGATCCCCAGCTTCCCGACGAGCTGGACGCGGGCTATCGCGTGTTGCTCGACAAGGACGGTCTGACTGTCGGCCTCCAGCCGCCCAGCTATGGGGGATACATCCCCAAGCCGCCCAGCGCGAGCGAATACCACGACATGGTGGAGACCTTCCTGCTCGAGGCCACCTATGTGGCCAAGCTGCTCTGGCGCGACGACCTGGTGGCGGCGAAGCACATCCTGGACAACATGATGAAGCAGGAGCAGTTGATCCCCATGTTGGCATGGCGCGCCGAGATCGACCGGCATTGGTCGCTCAAGCCCGGCCCCTATGGCAGAGGCCTGAAAAAGTGGCTGCGGCCCGATCTTTGGGCCGAGCTGGAGCGCACCTACGTGGGGGCCGATCTGGAGGCGAACTGGGAGGCCCTGTACAGCAGCATCGCCCTGTTGCGGCGCGCGGCGCTCGAGGTGGGGGCGCATCTGGGCTATCCCTATCCGCACGACCTGGATCGCCGCACGCTCGCCTATCTGCACAAGGTGCAGGCCCTCGATCGCGGCGCCGAACGCCTCCAGTGCCAGGATGAGTGAAAGGTGATCTCTATGGCACGGCGCAGTCGCACGCGTCTCTGGGCACGTTGGGTGCTCGCCAACACCGTAGGCAAGCTGCTGGGGCTGGGCGCTACCTTTGCCATCGGCGCGGGGCTCTTCTCCGGCCTGGCAGACGCCCCAGGGCTGGGGCCCGCCCTGCTCAGCGCGGCGCTCATGACGGCCACGGGGGCGCTCGAGGGGGCCATCGTGGGCCTGGCCCAATGGTCCGTGCTACAGAGGGCGCTGGCAGGCGTTCAGCGGCGGGCCTGGGTGGTCGCGACGATCCTCGGGGCGGTGGTGGCCTGGCTGCTGGGCTCGATCCCCATGACCCTCACCAGCCTCTCCAGCGAGACCCCATCAAGCGCGGGCCAAGAGCCGCCGCAAGCCGTGGTGTTGGCGCTGGCGGCCGCCATGGGGTTGGCCGCCGGGCTGATCCTGAGCGCCTGGCAGTGGCGGGCGCTCAGGCGCCACGCATCGGGGGCCTGGCGCTGGCTGCCGGCGAATGCGCTGGCCTGGGCCGTGGGGATGCCGCTCATCTTTGCCGGGGTGGACTGGGCGCAAAAGGCGGGCTCGGTCGCTGGCGCGGTCCTGGTCATGGCGGGGTGCATCGCCCTGGCGGGCGCGCTGGTGGGCGCGATTCACGGGGTCGCCCTGGTTACTCTGGCGGGGGCAAGGCGCGTGGTG
>JAFGLK010000218.1 GCA_016928125.1 Anaerolineae bacterium | reverse complement strand
CGATGCGCCGTCAGGGTGCCGGTGGCCACGTCGCTCTGCCACGCCTGGGGACCATACTCCGCGCCGTTGTCGCCATGATAGAGGTTGAGCATCATCAGCGAGCCGATGCTGGCGCCCAGCAGGTCCCAGATCTTCAGGAGCATCTCCATGCGCGCCAGCGAGACGATGGCGCGATGGTAGCGATACTGCGTCTGGTAGAATCCCTGGATGTCGTGGAGCTGCACAGCCTGCTCCATCTCCGCACAGCTACGTTCCAGCTCATCCAGGTCCGAGTCGGCGATCTGCGTCATGCCCTTGCCGAGGGCGTAAGTCTCGAGCAGACGGCGCAACTCGTACTTCTCCTGGACCAGCTCGGGCGTGAGCTCGACCACAAAGGCCCCCTGGCGAGGCACCAGGTCGACAAAGCCCTCTTGCTCGAGGCGCGCCAGGGCCTCGCGCACTGGGCCTCTGCTGACGCCCATGCGCTCAGCCAGGTCGGCCTCCACCAGATGCTCGCCGGCCCGCAACCCCCCGGAGAGGATCAACCCCCTCAGGCGCTCCGTAGCCGCGTCTCCGAGGGAGCGATGCTCGAGCGCATAGCGTGGCCCCATGGCCTCCACCATGCTCGATCCCTAGCCTTTGATCCCACTCATGACGATGCCGCTGATAAAGTAGCGTTGGGCCGCGAAGAAGAGCAAAACCGCCGGCAGGGTAATGGTGACCGAGGCGGCCATGAGCAGATGGTCCTTGGGCTCATCCGAGTCCATCGGAATGTAGCGGAACCAAGTGATCCCCAATGGCAGGGTGAATCGCTCCTTGTTGTTGAGGTAGATAAGGGGCGCCAAAAAGTTGTTCCAACTGCCCAGAAAGCCAAAGATCGCCACAGTGCTGATAGCAGGCTTGGAGAGGGGCATCAGGATGCGCCAGAAGATGGTCCAGGAGCTGGCTCCATCCACATAGGCTGCTTCGTCAAAGTCAAGTGGAATGGTCATAAAGAACTGGCGTAGTAAAAAGATGTTGAACGCGCCGCCTCCAAAGAAAGCCGGCACCCAAAGGGGATACAGCGTGTCGATCCAGCTCACATAGGTATACATCACAAAGCGCGGGATGATCGTGATATAGATGGGCAGCATCATGGTGCTGAGCATGGCGATGAACAGAATATTCCGGCCGGTAAATCGGAAGCGCGAGAATCCATAGGCTACAGCGGCTGCCGAGATAACCTGACCGATGACGCTCAACACGGCCACCACCCCGCTGTTCAGTGACCATCGGGCAAAAGGCACCAACTTCCAAATGCGCACAAAGTTTTCCGGATGCCACTCTATCGGCAGCCAGTTTGGCGGGAAGATGTAGAGCTCCCATGAAGGCTTGAAGGAGCTGGCCAAAGTCCAGAGAAAAGGCAGCAAGAACGCAATGGCCAACAGCGTGGTGAGAAGATATACGATGGCCCGATAGACAATCCGCAACCAGTACCACTGGCTGTGCTGGGTCACTCGACTTGACACAAAAGGCCGTGTACCGACACTGCTCATGCCTCTATCTCCTCAGGGCGGCCGCTATCCGTTCCACTGAAAGATGACCTTGCCGCAGCGGCCGCTATCGGCCATGGCATAGGCCTCACTGGCTTGATCGATCGAGAAACGGTGGGTGACGATCTTGCCGGGCTGCAGGCCCTGGAGCCGAATCGCGCGCAGCATGTCGTACCAGTCGCCCATCGAGAAGGTAAAGGTGCCGTGGATGGCGCGCAACCCCAGGTACGGGCCCCGGTTGCGAGCCGTGCGCGGATCGATCACCTCCCCCGGACCCCCAATGGCCACATACACCAACCGCGCCGCATAGTGGGTCGCCTCCAGCATCAGGCGCTGGGCCTCCTTGTTGCCGGAAGCCTCATAGCCCACAGAGGCGCCATAGCCGTAGGTCAGCTCCATCACGCGCTCGACCACGTCCTCGTTGCTGGGGTCGATCACGGCGTTGCACCCAGAGGCCAGGCCCAGCTCCAGGCGCTCGGGGACGACCTCCACGCCGATCACATAGGCGCCCATGGCCCTGGCCCACATGGCGCCCATCAGGCCCACCGGCCCGAGGCCAAAGACGACCAACGCGTCGTCGCAACTGGGTTTGACGCGCTGCAGGCCGCCCCAGGCCGTGCCACCGGCGCAGCTCAGGGTCACGCCGTCGTCGAAGGTCATCCAGTCGGGCAGGGGCAGGGCCACGGCCTCGGGCATCACCGAGTACTCTTTTTGGTAGCGGTCCTTCTTCCCGATGATCTTGCGGTTGACGCACAGATTCGAGCGCCCGCTGGCGCAGAACTCGCAATAGCCGCAACCCCAGGCCTGATAGGCGACCACGCGGTCGCCCGGCTTGAGGTGTTCCACGCCCGGGCCGACCGATTCCACCACCCCCGTGAGCTCATGACCTGAGACCAACCGCCGAGCTCCCTCGCGGGCCTGGGCGCGATAGCCGTGCAGATCCGATCCGCAGACCCCTACCTCGACCGCACGCACGACCACTTGTCCATGCTCCGCCTCGGGCTTGGGCAACTCGCGCACTTGAACTTGGCGATTGCCGATCACCACCACACCTTTCATCTGCTACACCCCACCTTTCGACGGCTCTATTTTCTCTCTCCAGCATAAAAGACCCACATATCAGACAGGCGGAGCTGTATGATCGTGAACAGAAGCAAGATGACGAACATGCACCACGCCAGTGCTGATGCGTATCCCATATCAAAGTACTCAAAGGCATGCGTGAAGACATGCAAAGCGAAGAACCAGGTCGCCCGCCCGGGGCCGCCACGGGTGGTGATATAGGCGGTGTTGAAGACCTGCAGCGCCCCGATGATGCCGAGCACAAAGTTGAAAAAGATCGTGGGCGAGATCAGAGGCACTGTGACTGCCCAGAACTTTCGCCATGGTCCGGCGCCGTCAATGTCTGCGGCCTCATACAGCTCCTCGGGAACGCCCTGTAGCCCGGCCAGGAAGATGACCATGCGCGAGCCGCCCATGCCGGTCCAGAAACTGATCAAGACCAGCGCCGGGATGGCCCACTTGGAGGACCCCAGCCAGGGAGGCCCCTGGATGCCCACATAAGAGAGCAAAAAGTTCACCAGGCCCACGTCATAGTTTAGGATCCACACCCACAACAACGCCGCAGCTGCGGAAGGAGTCAACGAGGGCAGGTAGAACAAGGTCCGAAATATCGACTCCCCTCTGACCCGCTGGTTGAGCAACGCCGCCAGGAGCAGCGACCCCAGCAGGCCGAGAGGCACGCTCGCGGCCACATAGTAGAAGGTGCGTCCCAGCGAGGTCCAGAAGAGCTTGTCCTCGGTGAGCGCCACACGATAGTTCTCCAGCCCGATGAAGGAGGGCCGGTTGATGATGCGATAGTTCTCCAGGCTGAAGACGAATGAGGCGATCATGGGGCCTAGAGTAAACACGATGAACCCGATCAGCCATGGAGAGATCCAGAGATATCCATTCACGTTCTGACGCACGGCCTCGCGCGAAAAGCGACGTCCGGGTTGTTCCCGAGCAGCGATCATGGACACAGCCTCCGACATCTTGTCCAAGGCAATCGAATAAGGCCGCAGGATCCCGACGCGAGAGGGCACCAGCTCCCGTGCCGGCCTCAGGTCGGGAAGGCGGGGGCATCCAGACGATGCCCCCGCCGCCATTCCGGAGCTACTCCACAGGCTTGTCCAAGAAGTCCTGCCACTCGGCGGACGTCTTGGCGAACCAGGGGTCGTCCGGCTGCTCGTCGCCTACCCATAGCGGGGCAAAGAGCGCCGAGATGAGCGTCTGCGACTCTTGCTTGCGCAAGTTGGCCGGGCCGAGATGCGGACCCGCCTCCTCGATGGACTGCTGCAGTTCTTTCCAGTACGGCTGCGCCTGACGCGCGCCTTCGTCCTCATACGTGTCAAATCGGGCCGTGAGGCCGTTGACCTCTACAGCATAGCGCCGCGAGTACTCTTCATTGCTGATCAACTTGCAGAACTCGTAGGCGATATCCTTGTTCTGCGAGTCTCGTAACACTGCGTAGCCATCGACGTGGAGGTGCCCGCCGCGCTCGCCGGTGGGCCCCTTGGGCATGAGGATCATGTCCCAGTTGAAACGGTCCTTGATCAGGCTGT
>JAFGLK010000217.1 GCA_016928125.1 Anaerolineae bacterium | reverse complement strand
GGGCCCGGGCAGCGGCGCAGGCGCGGTCTGAGGCTGAGTGGCGGCCGCAGCCCCAAGCTCAGCGCCGCAGGCAAAGCAGTAGGCCTCACCCGCGGCCACGTGGGCGCCGCAGTCAGGACAGACGACCATCCCTTCCTCGATTGGCTGTGGCACTGCGGCAGCGGCCGATGGGGCCTCGACGCCCGACGGGATCTCTGCCGCAGCCTCAGGCTCGGGCTGTGGGGCATCCAGGGGCGCGCCGCACTCGCTGCAAAACATCTCGCCGGGCGTGTTGCGCACGCCACAGCTGGGGCAGATGCTGCCAGCGGGCGCCTCAGGCTGCGCCGGTGCCGCCGCTGGCTGCGAGGCTGGCGTGGAGCTCGAGGTGGCTGTCTCGGCGAGGCGCTGGCCGCATTGATCGCAAAAGATGGCGTCCGCTTGGGTTTCGTTTCCGCAGTTGGGGCACTTCATATTTCACTCCTTTATCGCGTCGCTACACATCGTCAGGTAGATCGGGCAGTCGCTGGGTGAGCTTGCGCGTCTGATAGCGCAGTTTCTTGGTGCCGCTGGCGGACATCTGACCGCTCTGTTCCAGGTTGTTCGCCTCTTCCTGAGCGGCGGCGGCCAGATCCATCTCACCCAGATCCAGCAGGCGCGTGGCCGCAGCGCGGAGCTTTTGCGTCGCGCCGACCAGATTGCCCATCCTGGCCTCCTCGAGTGCACGGGTCTGCAGTTTGTAGGCCGTCACCTTCTCGGCCAGGTTCATGATGCGGGCATCGTAGCCTTTGATTTGGGCCGGGTCGGCGCTGTACTCGACGACCACGTCGCTGCGGGCCGAGGAGCCGCGAAGGCCCTGCTGAGGCAGATCGTAGCGCACCTCCGCCTGGGCGAGGCGATAGCGCCCCGGCCGACGGGGTGGGATGATCAGCTCGACCAGCAGGCTCTTGCCTTGCTCGGCGTCGAGCTCGCCGAGCTGCAGCTGCACATCGTGCTCGCCGATGGGCCGGTAACCCAGATTCTCGATCAAGGGCGTGATTTGCCAGACCTGGCGCGGCACTACGCCACTGACCAAGCGCAACACCAGCTCGGCGTTGCGCACGACCGCCTTTTGCGAGCGTTCGACCGTCTGGGTAAAGAGGGGCACAATCTCGTCCGCCGACTCGATCAGGTCCGATCCGCCGCTGCTGAGCTGCCCGATCTGGTCGAGGAGGTCCTCGTTCCAGTCATCTCCCAGGCCCAAGGCCTGAATGGCGATCTTGTGTTCCCCGGCCTCACGGGCCAGTTTGAGGCAGGCCTCCTCGTCGCCATAGGTCTGGCCATCCGTGAGCAACAGGACCTGGTTGACCCGCTCGGCCGCGAATTGCCGATAGACCTCACGCAGGCCGAGGCTCAGGCCCCGCGACATTTGGGTGCCGCCGCCGGCGTGCATGCTCTGGATCTTTTTGATCACCACATCCTGATCGGAGCGAGCCCCGCCTTTGGCAATGACTTGCGCCTGATCGCTAAAGATGGTGACCGAGACCAAATCGTCGGGGGCCATTCGGCCTAGCGCCAGGGCGACGGCCTCCTTGAGGCGCTCGACTTTTTTGCCGCGCATCGAGCCGCTGCGATCCAAGACAAAGCCAAAGTTCAGCGACATACGCGTCTGCGATACGACGTTACTCGGCAGGGCTTCGATCAGCACGTAGAGCAATTGCTGGGTGCGCGTGACGGGCACGCTGGCCTTGTTCAGGCTGGTCGACAGCTTGAGTTCATCTGCCATGCAAGACCCCTTTCACGCCCAAGCCATGCGCTCAGACCTGGGCCTGTACCATGATGACCGAGATATTGTCCTCACCGCCCGCCAGGTTAGCGTTCTGCACCAGGCGTTCGCAAGCCCGCTGTGGATCCGGCTCTGCCAGGAGCACGTCCTCTAGCCCCTCGGCGCGCACCATCTCCCACAGACCGTCGCTGCACAGGATGAGGCGCTCATCGGCGGCGAGTTGGTGCTGGTAAAGATCCACCTCCACATCGGGACGATCGCCGATGCTCTGGTAGATGACATGGCGCTCCGCGTGAGTGTAGATCTCCTCTGGCTGGAGCTGCCCGGCATCCACCAGACGCTGCACGAGGGAATGATCCTTGGTGATGGCCCACAGACCCTCACTGCTCCAGCAGTAGATGCGACTGTCGCCCACGTTACCGATGTGGGCCATATCGTGGATCACCAAGGCGAGGGTGAGGGTCGTGCTCATCTCGCTTTTGCGCTCGATGCGGGCATCATAGACGGTTTGATTGGCCGACAGAAAGGCCTCGCGGACCGCCCCCTCAACCTCTTGGTCGCTGGGATGCTCGTTGCGCAGGCAAGGTTCCCACACGCGCGCGCGCAAGGCCTCCCAGACTGCGTCCAGGGCCATCCGGCTGGCGACCTCGCCCGAGTCTTGGCCGCCCAGCCCATCGGCCACAGCAAAGAGCCCGAGCTGAAAGCCGTCGATGCGCGTGTAGACGCGCACGTCGATGGCATCCTCGTTGTGATCGCGCACCAGGCCGGGATCGGTGGCAAAGCCCCACTGCAGACGCAGGGGCGCCTCATGAACCTCCTCAGGCTCGGGCGCCTGCAGCGTGACGAAATACTCGCGCTCGCCCTGGCTGAAATAGAGGTCATAGCGCTCGGGCACGTGCCTGAGGTTTTCGACGATCGTCACTAGGGCGCGGGTCGCGAGCGCGGCGCCGCACTCTTGGCAATAGGCGTCGGTCGACTCGTTCTGATCAAAGCCACAGGCGCTGCAATACGCCAAGTCCTGGGCACGATAGGCATTGCGATCGGGCAGCGAGACGGTCTGTTCGAGGATGCGGTAGCGTCCCGCCAACGTGTCGCCGGCCCGCAGGGCACGTTCGAG
>JAFGLK010000002.1 GCA_016928125.1 Anaerolineae bacterium | reverse complement strand
GCGCGCCTGATCCTCAAGCTAGTATGGGATGCATGATGGAGGATAGGTAATCTATCCTCTCGGTGCCGTTCCGGATCGGCTTGTGCTGCTGTTTGGTGCCGGGATGCCGTTAGCCCGCACAGGAGAAGCGATGTATAATCAGTGTATAGCCAGTTTGGAGGAAGTCACCCATGAGGTGGCAGGATCATATCACCGTGGATCCTAACCTTTGCCACGGTCAAGCGTGTATCACGGGCACGCGTATCATGGTGTCTGTCATACTCGATAACCTCGCCGCGGGCCTCTCTTCGGACGAAATCCTCCACAGCTACCCGTCGCTGACTCGTCAAGCGATACAGGCTGCGATCGCCTACGCCGCAGAGCTCGCCCGCGAGCGCGTCGTGGCCCTGCCTGTGTCGTGATCACGATGAGGCTCAAGGTTGACGAAAACCTGCCCATCGAGGTAGCGAGCGCGTTGCGGCAGGCTGGCCATGATGCCGCTACCGTGGTAGAACAACATCTGGAGGGCTCACCCGATTCTGACATAGCGTCTGTCTGTCAGCAGGAACAACGTGCCCTAATCACGCTGGATATGGGTTTCGCTGATATTCGAACCTATCCACCTGCGCAATTCCCCGGATTGATCGTGTTGCGCCTGCGGTCGCAGGGCAAGCCCCACATTCTCGCTACTCTCGATCGCTTGATGCCCATGCTTTCCACTGAGCCGATTGAGAACCTACTCTGGATCGTTGATGAGAGCCAGATCAGGATCAGAGGCTAGGTTTTCCTGCGCCATGCGGTCGTCAAGGTCGCGCCGCGTTTGGATGAGGTGACCTCCGATGTCTAGAGTGCACATCCTCCTCGAGACCGACCACCTGATCCTGCGCCGCTTCACCGAGGACGACGCCGACGCCCTGTTCGAGCTAGACAGCGACCCCGCCGTCATGCGCTGGCTAAGCGGCGGAGCCCCCACGCCGCGAGAGGTCATCGAGACGGAGATCCTGCCCCGCTTCATGCGCTATGACCAGGGCGCGCCCGGCCTGGGCTTTTGGGCGGCCGTGGAAAAGGCCAGCGGCGCGTTCGTCGGCTGGTTCTGCCTGCGGGCTGTGGAGGGCGCGCCCGGCGTGGCGGCGCTCGGCTATCGCCTGCGCAAGGTCGTCTGGGGCCAAGGCTATGCCACCGAGGGCGCGCGGGCGCTGATCCACAAGGGCTTCAACCAGTTGGGCCTGCAACGCGTGGTCGCCACCACCTACCAGGACAACCTGGCCTCCCGCCGCGTTCTGGAGAAGCTGGGCCTGCGGCTGGTGCGCCGGTTCCGCCTCACTGTCGAGGAACTCACAGAGATCGACACTTTCCAGGCCGGCTCGTCGGAGCCCTGGGACGGGGAGGATCTCGAATACGCCCTGGACAGGGCTGATTGGATGCAGCAGGAGGCAAGCGCTCGTTGACTATCCCGAGCCCGGAATCGGACGAGCCCGAGGGTCAGCTGCAGGCGCTTCTGGCGGGCCTGCCGATGCCCGCCGAGCGAAACATGGCCCTGCGCGTCGCTCCGGCGGCGGAGCGGGCCCTGCGCGGCGGCCATCCCTGGCTCTTCGATCAGGCCATCCGCCAGCAGAGCCACGAAGGGCGCCCGGGCGATCTGGCGGTCGTCTTTGACCGACAGCGCCGCTTTCTGGCGGTGGGGCTGTACGACCCCACCTCGCCGATCCGGGTGCGCATCCTGCAGCATGGCACGCCGGCCGCCATCGATCGCGACTGGTTCCGATCCAAGCTGGCCGCCGCCGACCGGCTGCGGCAACCCCTGCGCGATCGGCCGCCGGAGGCCGAGACCAGCGGCTATCGGCTCGTCCACGGTGAGAACGACGGCCTGCCGGGCCTGGTGATCGATCGCTACGACCAAACGGCCGTGCTCAAGCTCTACACACTAGCCTGGGTTCCCCATCTGCGAGAGCTGCTTCCCGCGCTGGCGAGCGTCCGCCCGAGCGAGCGCCTGATCCTGCGCCTCGGCCGGGCGCTGCAGGAGCAGCTCGACGACCTCCACGGCCTCTTTGATGGTATGCTCCTGGCCGGGCCGCAGCTGAACGACCCGGTTCTGTTCTGCGAGAACGGGTTGCGCTTCGAGGTCAATCCGGTGCGTGGGCAGAAGACGGGCTTTTTCCTGGATCAGCGCGACAACCGGGCCCGCGTGGAAAAGTTGGCTGGCGGCCGGGTCGTGTTGAACCTGTTCGCCTATACGGGCGGGTTTTCGGTCTATGCGGCGCGGGGGCGCGCCCGCGAGATCGTCAGCGTGGACGCCAGTGCGCCAGCCCTGGAAGCGGCGCAGCGCAACATGGAACACAACCACCATATCTCCGCCGTGGCAGTGGCTACTCATGAGGCCGTGATGGGGGATGCCTTTGAGGTGCTGGCGCAGATGGCGCAAGCCGGCCGCTCCTTCGATCTAGTGATTGTGGACCCGCCCGCCTTTGCCCAGAGACGATCTCAGGTGCCGCAGGCACTCTCGGCCTACGCGCGGCTGACTCAGCTCAGCCTGGCCGTGCTGCGGCCAGGCGGCGTGCTGGCGCAGGCCTCCTGCTCCAGCCAGGTGGACGCCGAGACGCTCTTCAGCACCGTCCATCGCGCCGCCGCGCGGGCGGGCCGGCCGCTGCGTGAGATCGAGCGCACGGGCCACCCTTTGGACCATCCCATCGCCTTTCGCGAGGGCGCTTATCTCAAGTGCCTGTTTGCCGTCGCGCCGTGAGACCCGATGACATGCGCCGCCCGGACACCACACCAGTCAGATCACGGCGCGTCTGGGATGCGACGCAGTTGATCGTGCAGCGATCGCCAAGGTATAATGAACCCACTCGGCCCGACAAGGGTCTGGGGGCCGTGGCCAAATGCAGAAGGAACGGATGCCGACACGGGCAAATGCCGTCGGCTTGAGGGGCCGCTCCCCCAGTCGTCGTCAGCGAAGGAGTCCCTTGTGGTCGAAGACGTCGTGGTCGAACCGATGGCCGAGGAATTCATTCTTTGGCGTTGTCTCCATGGCGGCCCCATTTCACCCAGCACCGTCGATCTCTGGCCATCCGACAGCAAAATGCCGTGGGACCGCTATCGCAGACGGAACACGCCGCTGTTGGTGAAGCTCACCCGAGTCTACGGAGCCTGTGCCATCATAGCGCGCGATCAAGATCGAATCGTGGGGCAACTCCGCTTCTACCCCCAAGCCGTTTGGGACATGGAGGGCGCCGGTGGGCTATGCCTGCAACAGGACTATCCCGCTGGTCCTGCCGATGACCTAGCAGATG
>JAFGLK010000216.1 GCA_016928125.1 Anaerolineae bacterium | reverse complement strand
GTCGCGCAGGTCAGCTCGTGGGGCGCAGCGGCGAGCCCTTCGCGTCGGACTTGGCTCCTCAACGTGAGCCAGGCTTCAAGACGGGGCAGGCCGTGAAGCACCCCATCTTTGGTGAAGGGATCGTGATCTCGAGCCGGATCAATGGCGACGATGAAGAGGTGACCGTCGCCTTTGAGGGGCAGGGCCTCAAGCGTCTCATGGCCAGCTTTGCGAAACTCGAGCTCACCTGAACTCAAGCCAAGGTGAAACCAAACCGGCTCCCTTTTTACGGAAATATATGCGGATCCCAGCTTGGCTTGAGTTTACTGCACTTTTCTGCGCTTCTCCTGGCGCGCCTGCGCTATCCGGCTGCCGTTCATCAGAAAATATCCCAGGGCCAGCGGTCCGAGGATCAGACCAGCCCAGTGCAGCGGTGTGAGCATCTTGGTCTTGCTCGAGCCCGACTCTGGCTCCATCTTGTAGGTGATGATGAGCTTGGGGCGCTGTCCCGCCTGGTCCCATTGAGAACTGGCGAACTGGTGCTGCACGCTGGCTTGGCCCTCGCCTCTCAACAGTAGGCCGTGGTTCTCCTGGGGATGCTGGATCCAGTGCTGCACGGCCTGAGTCACGTCGAGCGTGATCCATTTCCCGCTACCGGAGAGAGCGTCCTCGCCCGAAGGCGCCGTGGCTCGGTCGTCCTCGGCGCCCGGCCCCGTCCACAGAACGCCGGCCTCGGTCTCAAGCCAATTCGCCCCCCCCTCGCTCCAGGGCCGGCTGAGTGGGTAGGCACGCAGCAGCAGCTCGCCGGGATTGCTGCTGGAAGTCACCCAGAGGCTGAGCTGCGCCCGCGTCACTGAGGCGTGCTGGGGAAGAGCGCCCAGATCATACTGGATCAAGGCCACCTGAGTGCCATTTTGGCGCACGCTGAGGGTCGAGCTCGAACCCATCGTTTCCATCTGACGCCAGGCATCGAGGGTGGTATCGCTCACCCCCGTGTAGCCCGCGACGCCTTGTTGCAGTACCGCTTTGGCCACCTGGCGGATGGCCGGAGGTCTGGGCGTCCAGGAAGACCAGGGCGTCGCTCGCCGGGCTGGTACCTCGGTTGGTGTACTGAAGGCTCTGGGCGTGGGCGATGGCGGCATCGGCAGATATTCCACCTCGAGATAGGGACGGAAAGCAGCAGGCTCCCAACTCGACGCGCCAAAGTCGTACTGAACCGATCCACTGCCCTGCGCCATCAACAGCAATCCGTGGTTTCGCCCCGGATCAGAGACCCAATCCTGAACCAACTGGGTCACTTCCCAATGCGTCCAGGCCCGCTCCTGGTCGACCATGCTCAGGGCATGGAGTGTAGCCGCGCGATCAGATCCGACATCGTTTGCGCCCGGCAGGAACCAAGTCTCTCCCTCCCGGGGCCGAAGCCAAGTGACGCTATCCGGATCCCACGAACGATTGAGGCGGGCCACGCCCAGGGAGAGCGGAACAGAATGGCTGCGTCCGGTGCTATACAGGTGCAATGTCGCGCTCTTGACTGAGGCATAGACCGGAATGCGCAGCAGATCGAACCTGAGGAGCGGAACGCGCACATTCCCCTGACGCGCAGAGAGCTTGAGCGAGCGGTTGTAGTTGGCCTCCTCCGCCCAGGCATCGATGTAGGTATCGCTCACCCTCGTATAGCCATCTCCCTCGCGAAGCAGGATGCGCGTTGGCTGTGGCAGAGGCGCCGGCGCGAGCTCCAGACCAGGCGCGGTGCCCGCAGGCGATGTCGCAGCGACGCCCTGGCCTGCTGGTGATGCCCCGGTGCTCCCCTCCCAGGCGACCCAAAGGCGCGGCCGGGCGGCAGGATCGCTGTATTCCGAGGCGCACAGATCATATCGCACATTGGTTCGGCCACTCGCTTTGAGAATCAGGCCTTGATTGGAGTCGGGTGAACTCACCCAGTCTTGCACCAAAGTGGTCAGATCGAGATCGAACCAGCGGTTCACGTCATCGAGCCAGACATCGGCAGAGAAATTGGCTGCGCAATCCCGATCGGGATCGTTGCATCCTGGGCTGGCCCATCGCTCGCGCTCGGTCGCCTGCTCCCAGGAGCAATAGCGCTCATCCCAGGGTCTCAAAACACGATGCGCCGCAAGATGCAGATAGCCCGCGTTCGAGCGCTTCATCACCGCCAGACTGAGCACGGCCCTGTGCACCAGCGCATCCTGGGGAATAGATGACAGATCAAAACGCAGAAGCGGCGCTTGTACCCCGCCTTGGCGGGCCGAGAGCATCGGACTTGAGGATGTGACGTCCCGTGGCGCCCACTCATCGAGGGTGGTGTCAGCTATGGGGTCGAAACGCTCTGCGTTGGTCAGTGGGGTGGGTGTGGGGGCGAGCGAGGGGTCTTCAGAGGGGGGGCGAGGGGTCTGGTAACCAGGTGGCGTCGCCGACGCCGCACGGGTTGGCGTCGGCGGACTGGTGTTCGTCGGCCGAGGCGTCTCCGTCGGCGACGGCGGGATGCCCCAGCCCCCCTCGACCCTCACCATGTGGATATACTCATCGCCGTCTCGCTCACACGAGATGCGGAAATCCACGTCACCAGGCATGTTGTTGTTGAAATACCCATCTCGCACGAGGAACGACGCAGTCACCCAGTCATCCACGGGGCCCAACTCGGGGCCCTTTTTCAGCACCTGACGCACGATGGCGCCATCCCAGTTGCGGTACTGCAGCGAAAAGGTGTCGGTGCCACGGTTCAGCAGGGTGACGTGCACGCGATAGAACACCTTCCCGCCGTCGAGATCGATAGGCTTCCCATCAAGGTAGGGATAGCCGTCGTCGATATCGAAGGACATAAAGATGTGGTTCTCGTCTTGCTTGGTGCGCCTGGCTTGCCGCGAGAAGACATGATCCTTGGCGGCGGGCATCTCCTCACGCAACACAACCGCTGTGTCGCTCTGTGGAGCCTCCTGGCTGCGGTAGAGCCAAAAGGCCCAATCGCCCATGTGGCCCGAAACGCCGCCCTTGCCCCAATCGACCAGGGGGTACTCGGCATCGCGCAGCACGGTCCACACGTCGGGCGTGTCATCCAGGCTCACCCCCAGATGCGCCGTGGTGAACCTGAGCCACTCGGGCTCCGCCTGCGTGAAATACTCGGGGTGGCAGTCGATGGCATCTGGATGGTAATGGAGGCCGGCGATCAGAGACCAGTAGCGATGCTCCGGGCCGCCCAGCCCAAAGGGCGATTCGAGCCAGATGGGGAGTGTCATCGAATAGGTGCGGATCATGTCCCAGGAGCCGTAAAAGTCGCCATAGCCCTGATGGCTGTCCAGGTCTACCCACATGCCGCTGTGTTTGAGCCCAATCGGAGGCTCAAAGCTCGCCGCCATGTCGGAGGTCAACTTGCGCGTGCCGCTTCCACCGGGTGCATTGTTGATGTAGATCGGCTTGTCGGGAAATGCCTCGCGGTAGACCTGCATCACCTCTTGCATGAACTGGGTAAAGCTATAGCGCAGACCCGGGACCTGCTCGTCGAGGTAGGTGTTCCATTCGCAGTGGATGCTCTTGACAGGCTGCGTCTCGCCATCCAGACCTGTGTTGACAACGATGGCCGTCACCTGGGGATGGTCGTTGTAGCGCGTCCCCAGGGCGCGCACCATGTCGAATTGGTACTTGCGCCAAGTCGCATTGTCATACATGGGCACCGCGGCTACCGTGTCGCAGCCTTCCAGAACATATCCGACCTTGCGCCCCGCCACGGTAGGGCGCGGATCACCCGGATTGGCCTGGTCAATCAGATCATAGATCCAGCCCGGCGTCCAATCGATATACTGATAGCCGCTCATGATATCGGAGGTGTGATGCATCACCTGAATGACTACAGGCTTGGGAATCTCTGTGCCATCCAGCAGCGTGACCTTGAGATTGGCCTCAAGCGCGAGTTTGGAGTCGATCCGATCCCAATTGAACACGCCCTGGCCCGGATTGAGCCGCTCCCAATCGATCCACTGAATGGAGCCGATCGGGCCTAGCTCAGGCTGCGTAGTCTGAAAGTCGGTGCCATAGTCGAACATTTGGTACAGGATAGGCACAGGTGTGGGCAGGCCAGAGGGCGCATCCGGCGTCTTCTTTGGCGCCCCGGCGGTGGCTGTGGGCTCGGCGGTCGGAGTCGCCGATGGCAGCGCCGGCTTGGGCACAGTCGGCGTGGGCTCGGGCACTCGACACGAT
>JAFGLK010000215.1 GCA_016928125.1 Anaerolineae bacterium | reverse complement strand
CTGGTCAGCGCGAACCTCTATGTGCCCGCCCATCTGGATGGGCCGGCGCCCTGTGCATTGGGCACCTGCGGCCATAGTGCCCTCGGCAAAGCCACCCCCCTCTACCAGGCTTTCTGTCAGCGCCTGGTCGCGTCAGGGTTCGTCGTGTTGATCTACGATCCCTTGAGCCAGGGCGAGCGGGACCAGTATCTCGGCCTCAGCGACAAAGAGGCGGCGCAGCGGGTGTCTCGCGACCACAACACGGCGGCCCACAATATGATGGGCAAGCAGCTCGAATTGGTGGGCGAGTACCTGGGCATGTGGCGGGCCTGGGATGGGATTCGGGGGCTCGATTACCTGCTCTCGCGACCCGAGGTGGACCCGGGCCGTGTGGGCCTCACCGGCAACTCGGGAGGCGGCACCATGACCACCTGGCTGTGGGCCATCGAGGATCGCTTTAGCATGGCTGCGCCCAGCTGCTTTGTGACCACCTTTCTGAACAATCTCGAAAACGAGCTCCCGGCCGATTGTGAACAGTATCCTCCTGGGGTCTTGGCCCATGGGCTCGAGATGGTCGACTTTTTGCTCGCCCAGGCGCCCAAGCCGGTGCTGCTTCTGGGTCAGCACTATGACTTTTTCGATCGTCGCGGCCACCAGGAAGCGTGTGACGAGGTCCACCGCATCTATCAGCTCTTGGGGGCGCCCGAAGGGCAATGTGGGTGCTATCGCGGCCCCCATGGCCACGGCTTTTACGTCGAGAACCAGGAGGCCATGGTGGCCTTTTTCGCGCACCACGCCGGGGTGGGGGTGACGCCCCTGTCCGAGACGGAGGTGCTCCCCGAGGAGCAGCTCTGGGCCACGCCCACCGGCCAGGTGCTCAAGGCGGGTTCCAGGCCCATCTATGCCTTGGTCGCTGAAAAGGCTCGCAAGCTGCAGGCCGAGAGGCCCCGGCTCGGCGGCGCGGATCTCGAAACGCGCCTCAGAGAGTTGCTCACTCTACCTCCTCGCCGCGGGGCTCCCCACTACCGTGTGCTGCGTCCCACGCGGATTGGCGAATGGGTATATGGTCGGTATGCCGTCGAGACAGAGCGTGGCATCCGGGCGATCCTGAGGAAAAAGATGGCCGATCCGGAGATAGCCCGTTCGTTGGATGTGTCCGGGCCTGTGCATCTCTTTGTGCCGCACTGCGCCAGCGAGGAGGATCTGCAGAGCGACCCCTTGGCGCTGGACCTGCAGGCAGAAGGCGAGTTATACGCTCTGGATGTCCGCGGACTGGGTGAATCGATGCCCGATGAAGAGGGGGGCTTTTGGCAGGTCTATGGACTCGATTACATGTTCCATGGCCATAGCCTGATGTTCTCCGAGTCCTACCTGGGCCGTCGCGTTCACGATCTCCTGCGTACGATCGACCTGCTCGTGGCCCAGGGGGCCAGCCGCATCGAACTCTACGGGCGCGGGCAAGGCGCCCTGCTGGCCCTGTTTGCAGCCTGTCTGCATCCCGCTGTGGCGCACGTCACTCTCAAGAATGGACCTGCGAGCTATGGCGAGTGGGCCCAAGCGCCGCTCGTCGCCTGGCCTTCGGCCAACATGGTTCGCGGCGTGCTCCAGCATCTCGATCTGGATGATTGCGTGGAGGCTCTCGGCGAGCGGGTCACGGTCGTCGAGCCGTGGAGCGTTGACATGAGGTCCAAAGAACAAGGGTAACTCCTGCCGAGCGCGTGAGGCGAGTAGGGGGCATGATCTCCGAATACGGGGCGAGGCCTCCGGCGGAACCTGGGCCGGATCAGAGCAGGATGGAGAGAATGCGAACGGCAATGAGGCCCATGGCTGCCAGGACCACAAAGCTAAAATAGCGGCGCAACTGAGGGCCGCCCAGCTTGGCGCCGAGGCCGGCGCCGAATTGCACCCCGATGGCCCCGCCAATCAAGAGCGGCACGACGATGAGGAGGTCTGTGTTGCCAGCCAGAGCATGGGTAGCCGTCGCCACCGCGCCAGACATCCATACCAAGGCCAGGCTGGTGGCCGCGGCGCGCTGAGTGCGCATGCCCACCAGATACACCAACGCCGGCAGGATGATCACGCCCCCGCCGATGCCGAGTAGGCCGGCCAGGAAGCCCAGCGCTAGGCCAAAATAGGAGACGACGGGTATGGAGAGCCGGGGCCGCTCGAGCGAGTCGAAATTCGTGTAGGGCGGTAGCTTGATGCGCGCAAAGAGGCCCACCCGCACGGCTGGGACGTACCCACGCGAACAGTCATACAGCAGCCAGACGGCGATTCCGACAAGCAAAACCAAAAAGACCCACAGGAGATAATAGTCTACCGCGGGGACGAGCTGCTCGCCGAAGCGCAGATCGCCCAGCATCTTGAGTCGCCCCAGAACCTGTGCACCCAGATGCACCCCTGCCAAGTTGCCGCCAAAGAGCACCACCGCCAGCTTGAAATCGGCCAGGTTCTCATTGCGGCGTCGGTATAGTCCCGATGTGGAGACGCCCAAGATCTGCATAGCGCCCGTGCCGACAGCCATGTTCATGGGCATCCCCAAAATGATGTTCAGCAGCGGGGTGATCAGAAAGCCTCCCCCAACGCCGAACATGCCTGTCAGGACGCCCACGCCGGCCCCGATCAGCAAGGCGCCGACGATCCTCATGGCTCGCTCTCAGCCCCGAGGTTGCCCTTGCGCCGTCTGGCCGCCTCGCGTCGCTCACGCAAGCGATCGAAAGCCCACGCGCTCCCCACGCCCCAGACCAGGGGCACCACCAGGGCAATCACCAGCGATCCGACAATGTCCATCACGCCTCCTCCAGGTTATGAAAACTAGTTACCCATTTTAGCCAAAAGTGCCTGTGGGTCAATTGCGGAGAGCCGTGCTTGGCACGACCTTTGTGGCGCATCCGTCCTGGGCTGTGCTGGCGGCCTGTGAGGGTGAGTAGCACAGTCAGATCTCCGCACTGAGAGGGATACGGGGATGGCAACCGCTGGAATCTAGACGCCAGAAGCGCCACACGCGGTGGGCATCGCCAGCCAGCGCTCTGGCGCAGGTCGGAGAGGATATCGTGCGCCACGTAACGGTCTGTCTTTCTCGGTGTTAGCCTGAGTGTGAGTTGCCCGCATTCTCCCGCGGTTGTGTACAACACCCGACAGGTGTGGAGCGATCATCGAGCCGCACCGGGGGCCGACGGCTCGACCTGCTGACCCCGTTCGTGGTGTGGCCCAATGCCAACTTCAGCGCCAAGGCCGGTGGAACCCGCTCCCTGAGGAGGTCTGATGATACAAGCCATCGCGCAGCCGAGAGCTACTGCAAGGGAACGCTGGGCTTGGTATCTGTATGATTTCGGCAACTCGGCCTATGCGGCTGTGGTCCTCTTGGCCGTCTATTCGGCCTATTTCAAGGGCCAGGTGGTCGGCGGCGCCGAGGGCTCTCGGCTCTGGGGCCTCTCGGTGGGCATCGCGATGCTCGTCGTCGCTCTCATCTCGCCAGTGCTTGGAGCGATTGCCGATCATTCCGCGGTCAAGAAGCGCTTTCTGCTGTTCTTCACCGCGATGGCTTGCACTTTCACCGCACTGCTCTTTTTCGTTGGCCCCGGTGATGTGGCCGCCGGTATCACCTTTTTCATTCTGGCCGAGATCGGCTATCGCAGCGCCCAGGTGTTCTACAATGCCCTGCTGCCCGAGATCGCCTCGCCGGAGGAGATGGCCACGGTGTCGGGCAACGGCTGGGCCATCGGCTCGGCGGGCGGCATCCTGTGCCTCTTTATCATCCTGCCGATGATCATGTTCATCAAGGGGACGGGGGTAGTGCGGGTCTCCTTTTTGATCACAGCGGCCTTTTTCGCCATCTCAGCGGCACCCCTCTTCGGCCAACTGCGAGAGCGGGGAAT
>JAFGLK010000214.1 GCA_016928125.1 Anaerolineae bacterium | reverse complement strand
TCGTCATCCATCATGTCCACTTTGTTCAAGTACACGACCATGCTGGGCACTTCTACCTGCCGCGCCAATAGGATGTGCTCCCGCGTCTGCGGCATCGGCCCGTCCGGCGCCGACACCACCAGAATCGCCCCATCCATCTGCGCCGCCCCTGTGATCATGTTCTTGATATAGTCCGCATGCCCCGGACAGTCTACGTGCGCATAATGACGGTTCTCCGTCTCGTACTCTACGTGCGAGATCGAGATCGTTAGCCCGCGCGCTTTCTCCTCCGGCGCGTTGTCGATCTGGTCGTAGGCCAAGAAGCTGGCGTTCCCCTGCATCGCCAACACTTTCGTGATCGCCGCCGTCAGCGTCGTCTTGCCATGGTCTACGTGCCCGATCGTCCCAATATTCACATGCGGCTTGGTACGCTCAAACTTCTGCCTCGCCATCCCGCTCTCCTTTCGTGCCAAGCGTTCTATCTATGCTTTTGGATCAGACGGAAGCGCAAACGAAATGATTATACGGCGAGCCGCCCGTTTCTCAAAACCAGCGACTCGAACCTCCGCAGCTCACTGATAGGGCTCGCCGAGAATCCGCGCCGAGACCTCCTGAGGCACCACATCGTAATAGTCGAACTCCATGGTAAAGGCGCCTCGCCCCTGGGTCGCCGAACGGAGGTCTGTGGCGTACCCGAACATCTCGGCCAAAGCCACATGTCCACGAATGGCCTGCATGCCACCGGGCCGCGGCTCCATGCCCTCGATCACGCCCCGACGAGCGTTGAGATCACCCAACACATCGCCGGTGTTCTCCTCGGGTATGATGACCTCGAGCTTCATCACCGGCTCGAGTAGCACCGGCCGGGCGGTGTGCATCGCCCGAGTGAAAGCGATCGATGCGGCACTATAGAACACACCTTCGTCGGCGTTGTCCTCATCGTAGGCCACCTCGAGCAGACGGGCCTTGAGATCCACAATCGGATACCCGGCCAACACGCCACCCGCCAGAGAATCCCGAACGGATGCCTCAATCGCCGCCCCGCAAGCTCTCGGCAGCACCTCTGGCCCCAATCCGTTTGTGAAGGTGAAAGGCTCTCCTTTAGGTGTAGGCTCGATTTCTAGCGCCACACGCGCAAACAGATTCCTGCTGCCCCGCGAGATCGCGAACTCGGCCTCTCCCATTGCCTTTACCTGAATTGTCTCGCGATAGGCAACCTGCGGTCGCCCCACCTTGGTCCAGACATTGAACTCCCGTCGCAGCCGATCGACCAGTATCTCGAGATGAAGCTCCCCCATGCCGGAGATGATCGTCTGACCAGTGTTCTCGTCGATACGGTACCTGAAGGTGGGATCCTCGTCGGCCAAGGCACCCAGTGCATTAAGCAGCTTTTCCTCATCGGCTGCCGTGCGTGGCTCGATGGCCACATAGATCACTGGCTCTGGGAACCGAATCGACTCGAGAATAACCGGGTGATCCGGGACACACAGCGTATCGCCAGTGAAGGTGAATTTCAGACCACCCACAGCGGCAATATCGCCTGCCGAGACCGAAGCGACCTCTTCACGATGATTCGCATACATCTGAAGCAGGCGCCCAATACGTTCTTTCTTCTGTTTCGGAGAGTTATAGGTGGAGGAGTTAGAGTGGAGCGAACCGGAGTAGACACGCATATACGCGAGCCTGCCGACAAATGGGTCGGACACGATCTTGAACACAAGCGCAGCAAAAGGCTCGCGAGGGTCAGCGTGACGTACGACTTTTTCCTCGGTCCGCGGATGCAGGCCCTCAATGGGGGGCACATCCAAAGGCGAAGGCAAAAAGTCGACGATGGCATCTAGAACCGGCTGTACGCCCCGATTGCGCAGAGCCGCCCCGCAAAGCACCGGCACCAACTTGCCGCTTAGGGTCGCTTTGCGCAGGCCCTGCCTCAGCTCTTCAGAGCTGAGATCCTCGCCCTCGAGATACCTGGTGAGCAAGACGTCGTCCGTCTCGGCGATGGCTTCAACCAAGCTCTCACGTTTCTCCTCTACAGAGTCCTGAAGCTCCGCTGGAATATCCGTCCGCTCGGGCTCTTGGCCCAGCTCATCGTGATAGACCAGCGCCACTCGATCGAACAGATCGATCAGGCCACTGAAGGAGGATTCCGCTCCGATGGGCACCTGTATCGCCACAGGTACAGCTTCCAGGCGCTCGCGAATCGAATCGATCGAGCGCCAGAAATCGGCCCCTGCCCTATCCATTTTGTTAATGAAGCAAATGCGCGGTACATGAAAGCGATCTGCCTGCCGCCAGACGGTCTCCGACTGGGGCTCAACACCGTGTACCGCATCAAAGATCACCACGCCGCCATCCAACACACGCAAGCTGCGCTGGACCTCGGCGGTGAAATCGATATGTCCGGGCGTATCAATGATGTTAATGCGATGATCGCGCCAGAAACAGGTCACAGCGGCCGATGCGATCGTGATGCCGCGCTCGCGCTCCTGCGCCATCCAGTCCGTGACGGTCGTGCCCTCATCCACATTGCCCAGGCGATAGGTCTTGCCTGTGTAAAAGAGGATCCGCTCCGTCGTCGTCGTTTTACCCGCATCGATGTGGGCAATAATGCCGATGTTGCGGGTCTGCTGTAGCGGCATGCCCTCAGCCATGACGCTCTCCATTCTATGGTGTCTTGGCGAGTAGAGGCTGAGTACTGCTAATGTACCAAGACAGAGCCGCTACAGCTGGAGAGCGCACCTCATCGGGGGCAAAGGCGATCGACGCTCACCAGCGGTAATGGGCGAAAGCCTTGTTAGCCTCTGCCATACGATGTGTATCCTCACGCCTTCGAATAGCATTGCCTGTATTCTGAGCAGCATCCATCAGCTCCGCCGCAAGCTTCTCTGAGAAGCTCTTGCCCGGCCGGGACCTGGCAGAATCCAGCAGCCAGCGGATGGCCAGCGATCTGCGACGGTGCGGGGCCACCTCAACCGGCACTTGGTAGGTAGCACCCCCGACACGTCGCGGCTTGACTTCGATCATAGGGGATGCGTTGCGAACAGCTTGCTCGAAAACCTCCAAAGCATCCCTTCGACTACGCTCCGCGATCAGGTCGAAAGCATCGTATACCAGCCCAAGGGCGACGCTCTTCTTGCCCTTGTGCATTACTTTATTGACAAAGTAGGCGACCAGATCGCTACCATAACGCAGATCTGGCTCCACTTCTCTTCGCTCTGGCCGATACCGTCTCGGCATTCCTGCCCCCTTCTCGATTCAACCAATCTGCCAAAGACTGAAACCGAAAGCTGTGCTCGCAGGGATTGCATCGCAGCACACCAGGAACGCCTTCATGACGTATCCTGTGGGCCCTTGACGCGCTCTAGCTCTTGGGCTTCTTGGTCCCGTACTGGGATCGTCCACGATTGCGCCCTTCAACACCCGCCGCATCCAGCGTGCCACGCACGATCTGGTATCGCACCCCGGGCAGGTCCTTGACGCGCCCGCCGCGCACCAGCACGACCGAGTGCTCCTGAAGATTGTGCCCCTCGCCCGGAATATAGGCGGTCACCTCGATACCATTCGACAGACGCACGCGCGCGATTTTGCGCAGGGCCGAGTTGGGCTTCTTGGGCGTTGTAGTACCAACGCGCGTGCAGACCCCACGCCGCTGAGGCGCCCCCGTAGGCGATTGGGTCATGCGGTTCGAGAGCGAATTATACCGATAGCCCAGGGCCGGAGCCTTGGACTTTTTGGAAGTGCGCTTTCTCCCTTTGCGAACGAGCTGGTTGATCGTGGGCAAATCGGTCCTCCCCTATTCTTTACCCCAAAGGGCCATCTTGACTCACGAAATTAGATTATACCAGCGGTCCGGCCATCTGTCAAAGTGGCCGGACCGCCTGCCTGAACCGCTATGACGAGGGACCAAAACCGAGGCCAAAGCCTAGATTCGGGAGCACATCCACCGTCTCCTCGCTCCCGAACTGGAAGCG